>JAHIOG010000240.1 GCA_018895675.1 bacterium | reverse complement strand
TACAATGTTTACGGATTGGCTTTTGGCGGTGGTATTAAATACCCGATAATGGGTATGAAAGCGATATTCAGTTATACTTTTATGCCGTCCGAATATTTTGATACAAATAATTCATTCACATTGGGATTTGAGCTTTAATTAAAGCTATTTAGAACTGTAGTGAAAGGTCGGTGTTTTTACACCGACCTTTTTTATTGTGAAAAAGAAAGTATCCCGTTGAGCCCGGATAGATATTAAAATAACGATAGTAAGAGGGTAAAATCGGTCAGGATACTGATCGCAATTATTTTATGTCGTCGTTGGAAGCAAAAGAATATGGTATTGTGGATGAGGTGCTGAAAAAACACTTAAAATAATTAAGCGCTCCGTCATAAAAAAAGCTTGACAAAGGAATCGCAAATTCTGTAGATTCTATTTGTAGTGTGGGTTTGTAAGTAAATAATATGAATATTTTCCTCGAAAGTGACATTTCAGTGCGGCATTTTTATCTTGAAAGAAATGAGATTAAATATTTACATTTGTGTGGGGTTTTTTAATATTTGGGAGAGATTATAAAGGAGCGAGCAATGAAAAAAGGGCTGTTATTTTTCGTTAGTTTTATTTTTATAATTAGCAGTGTCGCGTTTGCAGCCAGTGCCGGTAAAATTGCCGGTAAGGTAATTGATCAAAGTACCGGCGAGCCTATTATTGGCGCGAATGTGCTTGTTGAAGGTACTTATTTTGGATCGGCGTCGGATGCGGGCGGAAACTACTTTATATTGAATATGCCTCCCGGGACCTATACAGTCAGATGCCAGGTGATAGGGTATAAGGAAATGGTTCAGAAGAATGTACGGGTGATGGTTGATTTAACCACAAAACTTGATTATGATCTTGAACAAACCGTATTAGAGGGAGAACAAGTTGTTGTTGTCGCTGTGAGACCAATGATACAGAAAGATTTAACGGCAAGTAGAAATATTGTAACTGCTGACGAAATAGCTAATATACCTGTGGAAAATATTCAAGCTATTGTTAACCTGAGCGCAGGTTTTGTTAACGGTCATGCGAGAGGTGGAAGAGATGGCGAAGTGGTCTATCAAATTGATGGAATTTCTACTATGGATCCGATGACCGGGGGATTTGACACAGATGTTCCGGAATTGGCAATTGAGGAGGTTTCAATTATTACCTCGGGGTTTTCAGCAGAATATTCCAATGCCCAATCGGGTATCGTTAATATGGTTATGAAGGAAGGCGGTTCTAATTATTCGGGGAAAATAAGATATAAGACCAGTGATTTTGGTGACTTTAAGGATTATGAGTTCGATGAGAAAGGTGGATATTATAAGCCAACCTCAGGAATAAGCGATATGCATCGGCGGAAGAATTTAGAGTGTTCGTTTGGGGGTCCTGTGCCATTATTAGGAAAGTCTATGACATTTCATCTTGCAGGTGAGATTGTTAACGATGAGGGGCGGGTTCCAAACGACTACAATCGCGGAATGACTTTAAGTGGAAAATTAGCAGTTCAGCCTTTTTCAAATGATAAGATTACATTATCTGGAAATTACTCTATTGGAAACAGGGGAAACTATAGTCATCTCTGGTCTAAAGTTACGAACGAGGATATATTACCTCAATACCAGCCGTTAGAATCAAGACCCAATGCCCTCGATGTCTGGTATGGAAACGGACAGTTGGATACAGAAGATCTAAATGGGAATGGAATTCTCGATGAAAATGAAGACCTTAACGTTAATGGAATATTAGATACAGAAGATATAAACCACGACGGCGTTCTAACCAAATATGATATGCTGAAACATCTCATGACATATAATTTAAACAGTTATAATGTAAGCGGCACCTGGACTCATACGATTAACAGCAGGAGTTTTTTGAAGCTTCAGGCAGGTGTTTATAAAACATATATGAAATACAACGTAGAAGAGAATATTAACGAAGATGCTAATCATAACGGCATTCTGGATATGGAATGGGATAAAAATGGCAATGGCATGTTAGATATTGATGAAGACCTTAATCGAAACGGAATATGGGATTATGAAGATTTAAATGGGAATGGCATTTTAGATGGTTCAGGCGTTGATATGTTTATTGATGCAAATAACGATGGAATTATTGATGCATCTGAGTTAACCGGACAGGATTCTCTGAATTATATTGCTGCGGGGGCGAATCCGGGCAGACTATTTATGCCCTGGGAAGACTGCCCGTTTGGCAGCGAGAAAGATAGGGACGGGTTCTTCATTTATGGAACCGGGGTCAGCTATTACAGATTGCGCTGGAATGAAGATGATAAGTTGACTTATTCCTCTAAACTCCAGTATAGTAATCAAATAACTTCCACGCATTATTTACAACTTGGATTAGAGGGAACAATATGGGATATATTTGATCATGATGTCGATCTGGCATCAGGCGGAAATGTATATGGACAAAATATTGGGGTGCGTCCTGGTTGGGGCGAGAAAGATCAGAAAATAATTCAACCGTATTCATACGGTCTGTTTGCTGAAGACAAGATGGAATTTGAAGAATTTATAGTCAATCTTGGATTGCGTTACGACTTTTTTGATCCGAATTGGGATAGTTACCCCGCTAATCTTGATGATCCTGTTGTGGATCAGAGTGTTGGAGGTGAAGTAAAGGACCCGGTAAAAGTAGGTGTTAAAAAATACTTTAGTCCTCGTTTGGGTATTGCATTTCCCGTTACCGAAAAAGACCGACTTTACTTCAATTATGGCAAGATGTTTCAGCTGCCTATTATGGCGTATTTATATCAAAATATTAACTGGGATTTTTCCGGCGCTTTTCCGATGGTTGGGAATCCGGATATCAGACCTGAGACGACTATTTATTATGAGATTGGTGTTGATCATCAGATGGGCATGAATTGGAAGTTAAAGGCGGCTGGGTTTTATAAAGATATCAAAGGTTTAACCGACACGAGGCGCTATTTTTACACCGCAAGTAATTATTACACGATACGGTATAATTTAGATTATGGCAAAATTCAAGGTTTTGAACTTACTCTTGATAAACGGCTAAGCAGCTACTTTGGCGGATATATAAACTACAGTTACCAGATTGCTGTTGGAAAGAGTTCCAGCGCTCGACAAAATTATAGTTTTATTTGGGCAGGCACAATAGTTCCGAAAGAAGAGAGTTACCTGGATTGGGATCAGCGCCACACTGTTAATTCAAACATCTACTTCAGAGTCGGAAATACAGATGCTCCATTTAATCTTGGTTTCTTAAAGAACTTCAGCACTAATTTTATTTTTCAATACGGTAGCGGAACTCCTTATTCTCCACCCCAAAGAACACGTGAGCCTGAGATTAATACAAAAAGAAGATTGCCAACGTATGAAGTCGATATGTCTATCGAAAAAGGTTTTGATTTCAAGGGTATTAAAATTT
>JAHIOG010000239.1 GCA_018895675.1 bacterium | reverse complement strand
GTGGTTTTAGACGGATACCCTGTAAATCCCGGCGATCTGAGCTGGACGAAATTGGAAAAACTGGGAAATTGCAAAATCTTCGATCGAACCAGGGCTGATCAGGTCGTTGCACGAGCAATGGAAGCCAATATTCTGCTGACAAATAAAGTCGAAGTTACCGAAGAAACCCTAAACCAATTATCCAAATTGAAATACATCGGCGTGATGGCGACAGGCTTTAATATTGTGAACACTGAAGCAGCCGCAAACAGAGGAATACCGGTGACCAATGTTCCCGCGTACAGCACTTATTCAGTCGCCCAGACCGCTTTCGCTCATATTCTCAATCTCACACATCACGTAGGCGAGCATTCAGCTTCGGTGAGAAACGGTGAATGGTCGAAATCTCCGTATTTTTCCTACTGGCATTTTCCGTTAGTGGAGTTGCAAGGTTTGATTTTGGGTATTATCGGTATGGGTCGGATCGGTCGCACACTGGCTGAGATTGCCGATAAATTTGGAATGAAAGTTATCTTTTACGATATCAGTGAATCTTCTGGCTTACCTGCGGAATTCAGGAGAGTCGAACTGGAGACGCTTTTCCGGGAAAGCGACGTCATCAGCCTGCATTGCCCGCTGACTCAAGAAACAGATAAAATCGTTAACTCCGAAAAACTGTCCCGGATGAAATCTTCGGCATTCCTCATCAACACCAGCCGGGGACCCTTAATTGATGAATCCGCCCTTGCCGAAGCTCTGAACAGAGGAAAGATCGCCGGCGCCGGGCTGGATGTATTGTCGTCCGAACCACCTCAGCCGCACAATCCCCTGCTCTCCGCAAAGAATTGCTATATCACGCCCCATTTCGCCTGGGCGACAAAAGCAGCGCGGATTCGGTTGTTGCAGACAGTTGTTGACAATATCCGTGCATTTCTCCAAAATTCACCAAAAAACGTTGTAAATAATGTGTGAACAAACTTTGCGAAAGCTATCAAAAAGAGATCTACAGAATTCACTTGTATCTTTCGCGTTATCCGAAGAATCTTTCGCAAAGATAATCATTCTTACCCTCATCCCGACATATGATATGTTTCATGATGCTCCAGCGTGGGAACGGTATTTATCTCGTTCCCAAATTGAATTTGGAAACGAGGATTAAATAATGAATCTATTGAATGAATATATTCTGCAAGAAATTGGAATCAGGATCATTCATCCACTTCTTGAAAAATCATACGATTCATCATTGAATTGGATATCAAAGATCCAAACTGAATTATATCAAAACATCCCGGATCGTAAACGTATTTCCTACGGCAGGTTTTATACGATAAAAGTTTTGAGCCGGCATATTTTTTCCCGTTTGACCGTTTTAAACGCCCCGGCTTTCGACATTTCAACAAAGCTCTTTGAAAAAAGCAGTGACTATATTACAAGAGGAGTTGCGCTGGGAATTTTATCCTTCTGCGGGTTGGAAAATTTTGAACGCGTTCTGCCATATTTTAAAACTGCAGCAACTGCCGATCATTGGGAAACCCGGGAATCCGCCGCCGCCTTCTTCTCCAAACTGATCAAAAAATATCCGGAAAAAGCACAGCAATATTTCCTGAGGCTCGTAAAATCCGATAATCCCAATCTGCGGCGATTTGCCAGTGAATCCCTGCGACCGGTAAGTGAAAATCGTTGCTTATATAACAATCCCGACTATACCCTGTCAGTTCTGAAACATCTGTTCCGGGAAAGCGCTCCCTATCCGAGAACCTCTGTTGGAAACAATCTGAGCGATCTGGCAAGGCGTTACCCGGAAATGGTTTATGGTCTGGTAAAGAAACTTGTGGACAGCGGAAATAAAGATTCGTACTGGATCGCCTACAGAGCTTGCCGCAATCTGGTCAAGCAAGAACCGATACGCGTAATGGATATCCTGAAAGTAGATGAATATAAATACAAACAGAGAGTACACAGACGTCGTGACTATCAGAGAAATTAACGCCAAATCTATCCTGCGCAAACACAAGCGCATCGACTCGTGGTTCCTATCGCGTTACGGCATGAATCTTTACCGCGGCTGCACGCATAACTGCGTTTACTGTGACGGTCGCGCAGAAGGTTACTATGTAGATGGCGATTTCGGAACTGAGGTGGCTGGAAAAGTCAATGCCATCGAAATTCTGCGCAGAGAACTGGACCCAGCACGCAGGCGGAAACCTTTGAAAAAGGGGTTTATGATGATCGGTGGCGGCGTCGGCGACAGCTACCAACCCATCGAAAAGCAGTACCGGATAAGTCGAAAGGCGCTTGAACTGATTGCTGAATACCAATTCCCCGTGCATATACTTACAAAATCAACTCTTGTAAAACGTGATATTGATGTACTGAAAGCCATTAATGAAAAGAATCGCGCTATTGTCAGCTTCAGTTTTTCGTCTGTCGATGATGACATCAGCGCCCTTTTTGAGCCTGGAGTTCCGCCTCCTTCCGAGCGGCTGGAAACCATAAAATTTTTCAAACAGGAAGGCATAGCCTGCGGGATGTACCTGGTGCCGGTTATTCCATTCATTACCGATAAACCCCGTCTTATGGAAGATGCGGTAAGAAGGGCCCGTGATACGGGTGTGGATTTTATCAACTTTAGCGGAATGACTCTCAAAGACGGTCGCCAGAAAGATTATTTCATGCAGACCATTACCGAACATTACCCCGACCTGACCAGCTCATACCGGAAGATTTATAAAAGTGATAAATGGGGACAGGCGTCGGGTGAATATTACCAATCAATTCATCAGACATTCAGCACGATCATTGATCAATATAAAATACCGAGCCGCATGCCGCTCCGGCTTTTCAGCGATCAAATCGATGAAAATGATCTGGTCGTGGCGCTGCTGGATCATATCGATTATTATCTGAAACTTTCCGGAAACCGATCTCCATACGGCTATGCATCCTATGTAATATCACAAATAAAAGAGCCGCTAACAACAATGAGAGGATCATTCTGTCAAATGAAGGGAATCGGACAAAGTATCGAACGGGTCATCCATGAGATACTCGATAGCGGTTCATCGTCATTGTATGAACGATTATCGGGCGATTAGTCCCTTATAAATCAATTTCTTGTTTTGTTGTTCACCCCGTGTAATAGCCTTAATGAAAAGATAACAAAAGAATAAGAAAACAACATATTACACAGGGTAAAGAAAATTTTGGATTATCGACGGTAAAAATAATATTTTAACTTTAGTGAAAAGAATATTAAACATGGTTCACCCCGTGTAATAAATGAAAAAAAGTATAACAGACAAAAAGAAAAACAACATATTACACGGGGTAAAGAAGATTTTAATCCCGATTTATCAGCAATTTTATAGACCCAATAAATTTGGCCCATTAACATTATCTAAAGCGAAAATCCAGTTTAAAATCAAATAGCCATGGTATTTTAGGATTGACACCTTG
>JAHIOG010000238.1 GCA_018895675.1 bacterium | reverse complement strand
CATTTGATGATTATCATTTTGGACTATTTATTGAAATTTGAATTTAATTCGCATAGCAATATACACAATGATGTCGGCAGGTATTATACGTGCCGATGTCTTTACTGGCAAAACAGCCACATCCTTTACGTGTGGGCTTTATTTCATCAGTAAATTGCCGGTCGGGATAAAGTCGCTGCAATAATTCAGCATCGATGCAGTGTCCTTTGGAAACACCTGAAGTACGAGCCACATCGTCTTCGCAACATGTATAAATTTCAATTCCGTAATCGTTCGCAATCACGGCAAGTTCTCTGGCAAATTCGATTTGCTCATCTTTTATTGGTTTGATAAAGCTAACGGAATGTACTTTAGATAAATGCTCAAACCGGCGTTGTACTTTTCCATAAAGATCCACAAAGCTGATATAACACCTTGATACAATTCCTTCAAGCTCTTCGGCAAGCCGTCGAAAAGTGTTCAACCGTTCTTCGCAGGATGATATGCCGGAGAATATTACCGGGTCGAAGCGCCATAACACCGTTTCCGCACCATATCGATCTGAAAGATGTTTCGCAGTCTGAATGGCATCCGGAAAATCCGGCGCATTGGGTTCAAACAATAATTTGGCTCGTTCCTGATATCCGGTGATAGTAAAATGAAACAGGAAGTGATTTTTGTAGACCGGTTCATTTTTTTTCAGTATCGATAGAAAAGGACGATAGTCTTTCGACCAGAAGACAATCGCGCTGACGTCGTCCGGTTTAAGTGACACCCGGTAGGTATTTTTCGAGAATGGATTAGTGACATCCACAAAACCCTGCTGAACCCGTTGATAAAACCAATCACAATAAAAAGCCGGGATATCGGTTCGGCGGCTGGCGGAGATGATGATGGGTGGAGATTGCATTTCAGGTTAAAAATATTTTTTATTTCCTTCCGATGCAGCTCTAATAATTACTTTGGCATCGGTAATTTGATATACTTAGTTTTATTTTATTAAAGAATCTTTTTCTTGTTTGCGTATAAATTAGAAATATTTTTTTCTTTAATTCGAAATCCAGTCCCATGATTTCTAACTGAACCTGTATCCTTTAAGTGCATTCTTATATCTATTGCTATTTGTGAGTTAACGAAAGCATCAAAAAAATTATCAGGTAAGGGATTATCTAAAAGGTATGCATCGGTGAAATGAAATGATTCTTTTCCTGATTCTTCATCTATTTTTGTATCTGCTAATACTAATAATAATCTTTCAAGTTTTGAAATAAATTTTCCTACAATTGTAAAAACGCTCCATGTCCCCAATAAGACACCAGAATTGTGATATAAATGAACTTTATTTTGTTTTCTATTTATTTCAACATTTAGATTTTGAGGATTTATCTGACCATGAAACACGGTAGAATAAAGAGAGAAACGCTTTTGATCATCAATATATCCATATTTTTCTATTATTTCTTTTTGTTTCAGCTGCCAAACGGCACGATTAAAAGTAAACAAAGTGACCATAGAATTTGAATTTTTCCGAGTTGCTTTTAGTTCTACTCTACCACCAATGTCTGGTATCGCTAAATTAGTCTCAGATAAACCGAGCTCCTGTTCAAGAGTATGACCAATTCCTGTAGGTCCTTTTCTTCGAGTTAATACAAAACCTTTTTCCTTTAATTTCTCTAAATCAGTTTGTATCTCTTTCAAGTTCATCTAATATTTCCTGCAAATTACTATGTATTCGTTTTTCATTGTTGAAGATTTTTTACCTGGTATATTTGATGGTGAATTTTTAGACGGCATTCTTTTATTAGGTATATTTCGAACAATTGTTTCAATATGTTTAAAACCGTTATTCTTAAAAAATTCCTTGGTAATTAAATCCATAGGAATATTTATGTTTTTTACGGTTCTATTACCAACTACGTAACATGCATGTCCATTCTTTTTTATAGTTTTTGAAACATTCGAAATTGAATTACTATAATCTATGAAAAATGATTCAACTTCTAATCTTCGCTTTTCGTCGATATTATTTATCCGATCTAATGTGTCCCGTAAGTGAGTAGAATTAAAAATAAAGTCTGAAGTATATTTAGTACCACCCATAAGATTTTTATCTACAAGAGAAGCCTCTTTTATTCCCATCCATTGGTTGGCAAGTCTAGAATATTGACCGTAAGCAACGGTTGTACGTGAATCACCGTATGGAGGTGATGTGATAATGATATCAATAGAATTATCTGGAATTATATCTATTGGAATATCATTTACTGTATTAAAATCGTATATTTTTGAAAAAGAGTAATTACGTTTTATTCTAATAAAATCTAAAAGACCTGTTTTATTGCGCATTAATTTAGAAAGCATAATTCCAAAACTATCAGGATTGAACTGTTCTATTTTATCATTAGGAATTCGAACTAATTTAAACTCTCCTTTTTTTGTAAGCGATGATTCGCGTACTGTTTCACTAAAAGCTGTGAGAAAGAAATTTCTAATATCACGCAATTTTATGTGGTCAATATACTTTTTAATAGTTGCCAGCTTTTCCTGTGAGCTCTTATTAAACCAAAAATCTATATTTTTAAACTGCGGGATAACTACTGAATCAGAACTCTTTATACCAAACTGAAAATTGAAAGCATAATTGTTGAAATCTTTTAGATATAGGTCTAATGTCTGAATATCGATCGGAGTTGTCTTTGTTTCAGCGATTAATCGAGCGAGCGGATTTAAATCAGTACCTATTGCGTTCATACCTTTTACATTTGCTTCGACAAGAGAGGTACCACTTCCACAATAAGGATCGAATAGGGTTTTTGCAGATGCTCCATATTTTAAAAGTAATCTTCTAGCAATCTGCGGGATCATCATTGCTGGATATGCATGAAAGCAGTGTGTTAACACTTTTGTGTCTGATTTTCTAAAATCCCATGAAAAATCGTTATACTTCATAGCAACAATTTAGCGTTTTTTATGTTACTCACAAACACATATAATCAGATGCTCGGTTTCTTTCTTTTATATATATAACCTGATTTTTACATACAAAGATCCAATCTTTTTCCTATAGTTGAATTTTTCAATCTATCATCTATCGAACAAAATATCTATTCCAGTGGCTCTTTTTCAATAATATCCTGGTAAAATTCCAACGATTTTTTATCCCGAATAATCTGGATCAGTTTGTAGGTTTCATCGGAGGGATGCAGATCGAAAGCGGTTTCGGCTTCTTTGAGGGCGTATTCGTACCAGCCTTTTTTAGTATAGGCAATTGCCAGGTTATGATGCGTCTGATGATGGTTGGGGTTTGCCCGGGTGGCGGCTTTGAATTCCAGGATGGCTTCATTGATCAGACCCTTTTCGGAATACCATTTGCCAAGATCATAATGGCGCTGATAATTGTCGGCGCAACCAAACATGACGATCACGATTATGAGTGTTCCAAGACAGATAGCAAATTTTTTCATAACGACTCCCGGAATTATTCTAACATTTACATTGTATAAATTTAGAGGATAGGACATTAAAAACAAGCAGAATTTATGAGCCGGCATTGGAATTCACGGTGAACAAATCGTGTTATAATGGATATAATGCGGTGTGTATTATCCCTGTTCCATGTGTGTAAGTTTTAGAAGAAATCAAAAGAATGTGTATATTATACACGACTATTAAATTTGACTTGAAGAAATGAATCCCTTGTTGAATAAAATAAATTTGAAGATACAGATATTCCTGATTGCGGCGCTGATTTTCCTGACGGCAACGACATCTCTATACTCCGCTCCTAAAAAGAAGCTGCGCCTGATTAGCGCGGATCGTCTGGAGCAGATTACCCGCAATGGCGTTTCCGTTAAAAAACTCACCGGCAATGTACATTTCCGTAAAGGCGAAGTTGATCTTAAGTGTAAACTGGCATACTGGTTTGAAAAGCAGGAACGGGCGAATTTTTACAGAAATGTCCATGTAACGAAGAAAAATCAGATTCTGCTGGCGGATACACTGATATATTTTGCGGATAAAGAAATAATCGAAGCAAATGGACGAACAAGTTTCGATGACGGCGATATCAGTATGACTGCCCGGAAATTGAAGCATTATGTCAATGACGATATCTCGGAAGCTCGTGGAAATGTACACCTCAAAGATGATGAACGGAATGTTGCCGCCGATTATATTATCTATTATTCAAAAGATAAAAAGGCGATTGCCCTGAAGAATGCCGTCATCCATGATCCGGGGCGCAACACCTCTCTTTTTGCAGACAGCCTGGTTTACTTCAATGAATCCGGAAATATTGAAGCCACTCAATCTCCCTATATTGTGAAGAACGATTCTACCGGAAAGGAATCTTTTCGTATCAAAGGCGATGTTATAAAAGGATTTGAGGATCAGGGTCATTTCATCACGATCGGCAATGTCAAGATATGGCGTGAGGATTTCAGCGCATTTTCCGAAGAGATGGAATATTACGATTCTCTTGAAATAGCCACAATGATTGGAAAACCTCATGTTCTTCGCGATGGGCAGGAACTTACCGGCGAGCGTATGACGCTTCATTTAAAAGATGAAATATTACAGTCTCTTTTTATTTATGAAAATGCGGTGGCTTCATCAAACTCAAAAGCCTATTTGCCTTATAATGCAGCGGATTCCGCTTCCGTGGCACAGCGGGATTCAATCCGGTCCTATGATGAAATTACCGGCAAAATCATGGAAATCTATTTCAAGGAAGGTGAGACCGATTCCATTAGTGTATTCGGTATGGCGACCAGCTATTATAATGTAACCGAAGATAGCATCATCCAGGGGATCAATATTGCCAGCGGCGATACGGTTATCATGAAATTCCAGGACAAACGCCTGAATCATATCACGGTGATTGGCGGGACCGAAGGCAAATATATTCCGGATGAGACCAACACCAGTGTCGATACAACCGTTGTCTATGCGGCGGAACGCATTGATTATTTCCTGGATGATAAAACAACGGATTTACTGGATCAGTCATCGATCAAATCGGCGGACATGAGATTGACCGCCGGAAAAATATTCATCAAATGGAATGAAAATCTGCTCTATGCCTATCCTATGGGAACACCGCCGTATGATTCGACATCAGGCGATCTTCCGACGCTTTTCCAGAAGGGACGGGAGCCTTTTTCCGGCAATGAAATGATCTACAATATGAAGACCCAGAAAGGGCGCATCGTTGAAGGCAGAACGAAAGAACAGGACGGCTATTATTACGGCGATAATATCAGCAAAGTCAATCAAACCGAATTTTATGTGACCAACGGCATTTACACAACCTGCGATATTCCCGACTCGCCGCATTATTATTTTCAGAGCAAACAGATGAAGCTGATCCATAAAGACAAGATCATTGCCAGACCGATTGTGCTGTATATACATGATATTCCCCTGCTGGCGTTGCCCTTTGGAATATTTCCGAATAAAGGCGGAAAGCGCCATTCCGGCTGGATCATGCCGACCTATGGAGAAAGCAGTAATGCCGGCGGGCATATCCGGGGACTCGGCTACTTCTGGGCGCCCAGCGATTATTACGATCTGCGCTTGACGACGGATTTTTTCGATAAACGCGGTATTATTGAGCATTACCGGATACGCTATAACAAGCGATATACGTTCAACGGCTCGCTTTCCGGTTCTTATACTAACGAATTTTTATCTGATTATCACAAGCGGCAATGGAGCTTGAACGTTAATCACAGTCACAAAATCAGCCCCACAATGCGCTTCAGCGCGAACGGACGGTTTGTGAGCAGCGATGATCTATATCAAAAATTAGGAATTAGTCAAAATACCCGCTTGAATCAGCAGTTGATCAGCAATGCTACACTGTCCAAAACATGGCCAGGAAAGCCGTATTCCATGTCTATGACGTTCAATCAGACAACGAATTTACAGGCGAAAACTCTGATTGAAACTGCTCCGACCAGTTCAGGAAAACGAATAAATTACATCAATCGTTCCCTGCCGAATATTTCATTCAGCCGCAGTTCAAAGCCGATTATCCCGTTGAGATCCGGCTCCGGCGCTTCAGATGCGAAGTGGTATAACAATATCTATTTCAGCGTGAATTCAAAATTGCAAAACAGTCAGGATATTTATTACCTTAGCAGCGATTCACTGCTCTGGGAGCAGCAGGATATCACAAAAAACGCTATGACTCATAACATTTCACTGAACAGTTCTCAAAAAGTGTTCAAGTACATCACTCTGAACCAGAGCATGAGCATCCAGGAAGGCTGGATTGTGGATTATGACGCTCCAAAATACGTTTCGTCAGGGGTGTTCGCCATAGAAAATGGAAAAATTGTTACAACTCCTGTAAAAAAATTCAAAGCCAAACATACCGGCAGTATGTCCTTCAACGCTCAGACGAAAATATACGGCTTGTTCCCGGTTCGTATCGGCGCCCTGCGAACAATACGCCATGTTCTGACGCCTCAGCTAGGTTTCTCGTATCGACCGGATTTTACTAAAGAGATATTGGGATGGGATCCGGGCTATGTTCAGTATGATACTTCTGGAAATGTTTACGATCTCTTCCGAAATACCTTATTGGGATCCACACCTTCCGGTGAATCAAAATCCATGACCATTCGCGTCAGTAATATCTTCCAGGCAAAAACCAGGAGCGGCGATGAGGAAAAGAAAATCGATCTGTTTACGATGAATTTCAGCACCAGCCATAATTTCGCGGCGGATAGCCTGCGATGGGCGCCAATCAGCACTTCGATCCGGACACAGTTGTCGAAAAAATTAGCGCTTAATATCAGCGCCAGTCATGATTTTTATGCTTACCGTAATGGGCGGGTCAACGAATGGAACGATGAATTGTATGGCATGCCGATACCGCGTTTAACCAACGTGAGCGCTTCCACCGGTTTTGCGCTATCGGGACGACGGTTCGGAGCGCTGAAGCCGAAAGATACCGGCACAGACACAACTGAAATCAGTGAAGATAATCTGTTAGGAGATATTAATACCGATGAAGACATCTCTGACTTTCTTCAAAGACGCACTGAGGGGAGCGAGCTGTGGACGGCGAATTTAAGTTTGCGCTACAATCTTTCCAGTTCAAATCCTGCAATTAAGCAGGAAACATTCTGGATGGCATTAAACCTGAAAGTAAATCTCGGTTCTAAATGGCAAGTAGGCTGGCGGGTAAATTTCGATCTTCTTGATAAAAATATTGTCAGCCAGGATTTCCAGGTGACCCGGGATCTGCACTGTTGGCAGCTGTCTTTCGGTTGGACGCCAGGTGGATACGGCAAGCAATATTACCTGACCATTAATGTAAAATCACCTACTCTGCGCGATCTTAAATATGAAGAACGCGGAGGCCGGCGCACGGGTTATGGTTTTTGATCCAATGAATATGTCCGAAATTCAACATAAACCCTTAAAAATTACGGATCACACTATGAAATATATTAGATTTTTTATGTTTGTTGTTGGAATCAGTATTTTTATGTTTTTTATATCTTGTTCAAAACACATATACCAGGTGACTTATCCAGCCTTAAACGACGGCAAATACGATACGGAGTTTCCTTACCGGAACTGCTCTGAAGAACTGAAACAAATCGGAGAAACGGTCAAACTGATCAATTCGATTGCATATTATAAAAGCTATGTTTTTGATGAAGCGAGTAAAGTGCTTCGTCATCTGTTGACCCCGGAGTTTATAAAAAATAATGCGGCTCATCTGATTTACTTTAACAATTCGACCTCGGGAACGGCAACGATAATAATACATAAGCATCAGAAAGTAGCGCTTCTGACCTGTGCCCACATTGTGAATTTTCCGGATACGTTGGTAAAATATTTTACAATGGAGGACGGCAGACCGGGTTTTTATATCCAGTCAGTTGCGATAAAAGAAAAACAGACCAATTATGTAACCGATTTATGGAAAATCGCGGAATTTGATATTTTGAAAATGGATGAAGCAAATGATATTGCAATCATGGGCGCTGAACTACCGGCGACAGAAGATTTTATTCTACCGGTGTTTGATTACCCGATCGGTAGCGCAAAGAACCTCGAATGGGGCAGTTTTGTTTACCTGATGGGATTTCCGAGGGGCTATAAACTCATTACACGGGGAATAGTCAGCGATCCGAACCGGACTAAAAACGGAATGTTTATAGTGGATGCCCTGTTTAATCGCGGATGCAGCGGAGGTCTGGTGCTGGCGGTGAAGGATGGAGTTCCTAATTTTGAGTTTGTGGGAATTGCTAAATCAGCGGCAGCCGAATATGAATATCTTATCAGACCTGCCGACAATTTTGATCAATCAAAGCACGATCTTCATTTTCCCTATACCGGAGAGATATTTGTTGATTACAAAGCCAATATCCAGTACGGTGTAACTCATGTTGTGCCTGTTGAGGAAATCCAGGCATTTTTTAAAAAGAACAAAGATTATTTTATAAAGAACGGCTATGATTTTTCCTCATTCACCGGAAAATAAGCCTTATATTTGATTTTTATTTGTTGAATTTTTTCCTGTAATATTTCGAATAATTATCAAAACAGTTTGATAAAATTTCACCTCAAGTCAAACGGCTTTTCCCATTGGATTTTCTTGTAAAAGTTGACGTAATAATATAAATTCAGCGTCCAGTCACTCAATAGAGAGTTACGGGTGATGTGAAAGAGAATTGGAAGAATAAAAAAAGGAGAATACCGATGGCAACAAAAATAGCAATTAACGGTTTTGGACGAATTGGAAGAGCGTTTATCCGCGCTTCAAAAGAATTGGGAAAAGACTGGGACATTGTGGCGATCAATGACCTGACCGATGCGAAAACACTCGGTGCATTGTTGAAGCACGACTCGGTTCATCGCAAATTTCCGGGCACCGTGGAAGTAAAAGATAGCGCCATTATCGTCGATGGCAAAGAGATCCCGGTTTATGCGGAAAGAGATCCCGCAAACCTGCCCTGGAAAGAACTTGGTGTTGATATTGTGATCGAAGCAACCGGTGTTTTCCGTAAACGTGCCCAGATTGCCGCTCACCTTGCCGCCGGCGCTAAAAAAGTTGTCTTGACCGTTCCGGCAAAAGACGAAATCGACGCTACTATCGTTCTTGGTGTAAACGATGACGATTTTAAAGGGGACGAAGAGATTGTTTCAAATGCTTCCTGCACCACAAACTGCGCCGCTCCTATGGCGAAAGTTCTTAGTGACACTTTTGGCATCGAACAGGGGTTTTTATTAACGATTCACGCCTACACCATGGACCAGAACCTGCTGGACGCCCCTCATTCCGATCTAAGAAGAGCCCGTGCTGCCGCGATGTCGGTAATTCCCACATCTACAGGCGCCGCCAAAGCAATCGGCAAAGTCATTCCGGAACTAAAGGGTAAAATGGACGGCGTTGCCTACCGTGTCCCGACTCCGGATGGATCATTGACCGAATTGATTCTGGAACTGAAAAAACCCGCCACCGTAGAAGCCATCAACGCAGCCATGCAGAAAGCGGCGGAGAATGAGCTCAACGGCATTATGTGCTACACTGAAGACGAGTTCGTTTCTACCGACGTGATTGGCGAACCCTATTCCGTGATTTTTGATTCCAAGATGACGAAAGTGCTTCCCGGCGGCATGGTCAAGGTTTCCGGCTGGTATGATAATGAGTACGGCTATACCTGTCGGATCGTAGATCTCGTACAGAAAATGATTGATAAAATGTAATTGAGGCAGTTCTTTTTGTGAAAACCGTCAACTTTATTTTTGGTATACATAATCATCAGCCGGTAGGAAACTTTGATTTCGTTATGGAACATGCCTACCGGCATAGTTATCTGCCCTTTGTGGAGGTTGTGGAAGAATTCCCAAATATCGCCATATCCATCCACTTCAGCGGGTGTTTACTGGAATGGCTCGAAGATCATTATCCCGATTATCTTGACCGGGTTGCCGGGTTGGTTCAGCGTGGCAATGTTGAGATTCTGTCGGGCGGTTTTTTTGAACCTGTTCTGGCGGTAATCTCCGACGTTGATAAAATCGGTCAGATTCAGATGATGAACGACTATATTCGCAAACGGTTCGGCTATGAACCAAAAGGTCTCTGGCTGACCGAAAGAGTCTGGGAACCTTACCTCGCCAAACCCATTGCTGAGGCGGGTATTAAGTACATTACCGTAGATGACTATCACTTTCTGGGAACCGGCAAACAGGAACGGGATCTAACCGGTCATTTTATCACCGAAGAACAGGGGAAAACACTCTCTATATTTCCGATCAGTCAGAAATTACGCTATGCAATTCCCTTCAAAGATCCGCAGGAGACTATCGATTATCTGCGACAGTATGCAACCGAAGATGGTTCCAATGCAATCGTAATGGCGGATGATGGTGAAAAATTCGGAGTTTGGCCCGGAACCTATGAAACTGTGTTTGAAAAAAACTGGCTGCGTGATTTTCTGGAAATACTCGATCAGAACAGTGACTGGATCAAAACCTGCACCTTCTCGGATTATTATGTTGAGCACAGTCCCAAAGGGAGAATCTATTTGCCAACGGCATCGTATTTTGAAATGAGTGAATGGTCGCTGCCCTGGGAAGCCGGCGAAAATTTTGACAACCTGGTTCAGGAATTTGAACATCAGGAGCGCAGCGAAGAGGTCAAACCCTTTATCAAGGGCGGTATCTGGCGGAACTTCCTGTTTAAATATGATGAATCCAACTGGATGCAGAAAAAAATGCAGCACCTTTCGGACCGATATCATCGCATTGATCCCGAGTCCCTGACATCCGCTAAAAGGAAAGATCTTAAAATCGCACGTGACCATCTCTGGCGGAGTATGTGTAATTGCGCTTACTGGCACGGCATTTTTGGTGGCTTGTATTTGCCGCATTTGCGCCATGCAATTTATAAGGAATTGCTGAGCT
>JAHIOG010000237.1 GCA_018895675.1 bacterium | reverse complement strand
TGCCCGCGCAATGTACAATCAGAATCTTTACGGTAAGTGGAGTTTTAGTGGACAAAATTGAAGTAAATAACTCTTCTGATAATGGAACAACCCATTGGGATATGCTGACCAAAGAAGGGCTGGAAATCGCTGCGGGAATGTATATTTACCATGTGAAAGCAAAAGCGACTGGTGATGAAAAAGTCGGTAAATTTGCAGTTATAAAATGATGCAAAAGAATAAGATGAAAAAAAGCCAACTTTCCCCAAGTTTCTCAAAACAGATTAGTTTTGGTAGCATTTTACTTTCTTTAATTGCATTGCTGGTGTTGTTATTTATTTTTGCTTGCCTGGAACCGGAACCTGAAAATGAGCAAGAAATAAAACCCGCTTTTCACAATGAAATCACTTTTTCCGGATATAAGTGGTTTGTAAAATCAAGCGATTCTGCTGTCGGCCCCGGTCCAAACTATTTTTCCAACAGTACAGAAAATGTGTGGGTTGACACTAGCGGACAACTGCATTTGAGGATTACAAATAGAAACAATAAATGGTACTGTGCGGAAGTTGGCACCAAAGAGAGTTTTGGATATGGGAAATATATTTTTACCCTGGTGAGCAAGGTTGATAACCTGAATGAGAATATAGTCCTTGGTTTGTTTACCTGGAGTAATGATCCTGCGTATCATTATCGGGAAATTGATATAGAATTTGGACGTTGGGAGGATCCGGTGAACGATAATGCCCAGTTTGTTGTACAACCATGGGACACTCCCGGGAATTTATACCGGTTTGATGTAAATAATTCAGGGAATCCAAAATCGACAAGCAGTTTCAATTGGCAAAGTGATTATATAGCGTTTCAATGTATTTACGGGAAATATTATTCGTCATTTAGCTATACCGGCAAAGATATTCCGGTGCCTGGTGATGAAAATGTGAGAATCAATCTTTGGCTTGTTTGGGGACATCCGCCTTCAGACAGCGCTGAAGTTGAGATCGTAGTGGAAAAATTTGAGTTTGTTTTTTAAACGATAGGATATTGAATTGATATATTCACAAAACTAAAGGCAGATATAATGAGAGGTAGTGGACATGAGAAAAGTTAAATTCTCAAGAATAACAATCGCATTAAGTCTATTAATGATGACTTTTAGTGTAACAAGTTATGCACAAAAGCCTTATAGAGTAGGAACGACTACAGCTAATTTTTTAGAAATTGGCATAGGCAGCGATGGAAACGCGATGGGTGATGCCTATGTGAGTATGGTTGGCAATTTATCCTCGATTTACTGGAATCCGGCAGGCTTAGCTTTCTTAAAGCAAAACGAAGTAATGTTTATGATTCAACCATGGATAGTGAATATAAATTCAACCGCTGCCGCCGCCGCCATTGTTTTACCTTCTTATGGCACTCTGTCATTTGGTTTTTATCATGTCGGATATGGCGATATGGAGGTTACTACTCTTGAAATGCAGGATGGTACAGGAGAGTTATTTAATGCTAATGATTACAGTTTTGTCTTTGGTTTTTCAAGGAAATTGGCGCAGTGGTTTGCGTTTGGTGCTTCGGGGAAATATATTGGCTCACAGATTTGGCATGAGAAAGCGAGAGCATTTGCACTTGATTTAGGTGTTTTAGTGAATACGAATTTCTTTTCTCCCGCAGGGAAAAAGAATGATGGACTAAAAATCGGAATGAGTATATCAAACTATGGCACCAAAATGAAATATGAAGGAATGGATTTGCTGAATCCAATTGATATTAAACCAAACGAGGCTGGGAACTACAGCGATGTTCAGGGACAATTCAGTCTCCAGGAATGGGAACTCCCGTTGATTTTCAGAATAGGTGCATCGGTAAATCCAATTGTTTTGAATAATCATCGCTTAACTTTAGCGGTAGATGCGTTGCATCCCAATAATAATAGCGAGTCCATTAATGTCGGCGGACAATATGAATTAAGAATACCGGGAACCGGAAGTTTTTTTCTAAGAGGCGGATATAAAGCACTTTTTATGGATGAATCGGAATATGGACTGACATTTGGAGGCGGGCTGGTTTTGCGTTTCATGAATAATTTTGCTGTTAAAGCAGATTATGCGTTTAAACCGATTGGGATTTTAGGTAATACCCATTCATATACGCTGGGAGTTTTGTTTTAATTTATTATTTGATAAGATCAATGTTGCTCAAATGACTATTTTGAAAGAATTATAAACCCGTGTAAACTACCCCCAACCATAATTGGGGGTAGTTGTTTAAATATGGAATCAATGTATATTATCAGGAAAAATAACAGAATCTTGATGAGAAGAGAAGGTCGGAAAGCTTATGCTTTATTGTCAATTATATTAGTTGGATTATTTAGTTGTGTTAAAAAACCATCTGAGATACCACCAGAAGAAATACTCGCCAGAATCGGAGATAAAACTATCACGGTCAATGAATTTATACGCCGGGCTGAATACACTATCCGACCCGCTTATTGCAAACGGGATAATTATATTCATCAAAAAATAATTCTGAATTCGCTCATTGCTGAAAAGCTGCTCGCGCTGGAAGCGGGCTCTGATAATGAATTAGTTAAGAATGAAGAATTCCGGAATTATATCCGGGGTCGAAAAGAACAGGCAATGCGTCAGTATTTTTACTACAACAGAGCCTATAATAAAGTCGAACCCGATACCGCCGACCTTAAAAGAATTTATAAACTGGCTGGAAGAATCTACAAAATTCAGTACCTGCGTTTACCTGATGAAAATTTCGTGGCTGCTTTTTTGAAACTATATAAGCAGGATGGAATTTCTTTCGATTCATTAGCGATTGAGCTATTAGGTGATTCAACAATACCTGAGCGTCAAATCAATTTTGATGACGATTTGAGCAACGAGTTTTTCGATATATTTTATTCGAAGCCCCTGGAAAAGGATCAATTGATTGGCCCGGTTAAAAATGAAGATAATAGCTATCTGATAATGAAAGTTGCGGGCTGGAAGACCAGTATAGTCATCAGCGACGAAGAAATTAAAAAACGCTGGAATGATGTCCGGGATAAGCTAAAAAATATTGCGGCAAACCAGTTATATGCTCAACAAGTCTCCGCACTGATGAAAGGGAAAAGATTGGAATTTACCGAAGATACATTCTATCAACTTACAGATATTCTGGCGCCGCTATACATGAAAAGCATGCAGAATAAAAATGAGGCGTTCAACCAGAAGTTCTGGGGCCAAGAGGTGGAAGTTGATCTTGATACCACCTATGATCAGAGTTTTGAATCACTTCGACAAAAACAACTATTTACAATTAATGGAGTTGTATGGAAAGTCGGTGATTTTGAAAAAGCCCTACAGTCCCATCCGCTGGTTTTCCGTAAGCGTCAATTCAGCCGCGAGGAATTTCCCGAACAATTTAAGTTTGCCGTGGCGGACCTGATCCGGGATATCTATATCAATCGGGAAGCCTATAAAGCGGGTTATAATAATGTTCCCGTTGTTAAAAATTATGCAAATATGTGGCATGATAATCTGGTTTCCATGCACTGGCGGAATGAATACCTTAAACGAGCCGGATTTCAGGGCAATTTCGGGAATAATTATATGAAGGCGATCGAGAATTATCTGAATCCTTACGTAGATAGTCTTCAACAGAAATATAGTGATCTTATTGAAATTAACATCGATGCTTTTGAAAAAATTGATCTGACTAATATTGATATGTTTGCATTACAGAAGAACGTTCCCTATCCTATTGTATCACCAGCCTTTCCACTTATTACCACTGACCATAAACTGGATTATGGAAAAAAGATTAATTAAATATGCAAGATAAAGGAGAATCGAAGTGATAAGTATATGTATATTTTTATTATGATAGAAATTATCAAAAAGTTGATGCAAATAGTAATTATAAATTCTTTAAATTCATTAAGTATCAATGTCGTTAAGAAGAAATGGAACAGGTAATATAAAGAAAATTTTGAGATCTGGAATT
>JAHIOG010000236.1 GCA_018895675.1 bacterium | reverse complement strand
TCGAAATCACCATCGCCTTTCTTTTCATATACCCTTTGTCCCCTAGTCCCATTTAAAGCAATCTCTAATCCTTGTTCTACAAAGCACTTTTTTACCCGATCAATTTTCCTCATACTGATTTGTAAAACACTAGAGATCTCTTTATTCTTTGACCGATTTTGTTGATGCTTACCTTCATCACAATTTACAAGAATAAGAGCGTTTAAGACTTTTTGTGATCTGTGCTTTCCTTTTTGGATTATGGAGGTTATTTCTTGCCTTTCCTCTTTTATCAATGTCACTTTGTACTTCTTCATAGTCACTCCATCTTTTGTTTGATGGAGTAATTTAATATATTCTATACGTCATTATCTCGAAGAGATGTCTTCGACACAAGTGTGACTTGACACTAGGATAATCACTTTAAAATGACTGTTCAGTCTATCAAGAAACGTTTTTACTGCATTACTTTCACCGTAGACCTTCATTTACTGCTGTCTCCTATATATATTGAACAACTATTCCCAACAGGACATTTATATTTTATTTTCATTATCTTGGCGTCAGTGTTAATACACGAGCGCCGTTTTGTATCAGCGAAAAACGATTTCCCGAATGAAATGTAGTCTGTCTGAAATGAATCGGCGAAAACCGGGAAATAGCCGCTGTCTTTTTAATTTCCTGGCTGGATATGTGGATTGTTGGCTGAGGAATTAAATTTACTAAAAAGGTGATCCGGTTCAATGCAGCCGGATCAGCTGTATTGCCTCGCATCCACTCGGGAAAATTTGGTGAGAATGTCTCTGAAAGTATATTAAGGGTTTCCCGAAATGCTTTCAACACAATTGATTTGCGGCGCTCAATGATGTCGAGTGTGCGGATATCATCGAACCAGGAAGACTCGCCCTGATGTAACAGGAATAGTATATTCAAGAAAGACTCGTCCGTAAGGCGATCAAATTGGGAGTATAACTGGATATCGGCGAGATCCATTTCATCCTGATAGACCAGACGCCGCAGCTGCGCTAAAAACGTATCAAAAATTGTCGATGCTATTGATGCCGACGACATTCTGCAATTCCAGTTTTTCAGAATATCATAGGCTCTCTGTTGTTGATAAGTGCTTAAATCCGTATCAGCTACAATTTCGAAAAATAGGGGAAGTATCATCTCAGCCTGCCGGTTTACAGGGCATTCTTGGTGAGAGATGATATCATTATAGGATAATAAGGTGTCTTGACGGAATACATCACACTGGAGCAGGGCTGATTTAGATATACTATCCGGGTAAATGTGTTGATGGTGAATCACTCCGCTTGTTGGATTAAAGTTGCGAAAAAGGTGCTTGACGGGATGCACAAATCCCGGTTCGTAAACCCTGGAAAGTGTTGATAATCGTTCTGCAAAGGGATCTATTGCCAAATCGGAAATATATTGAGCGGTTCCGATGTTCTCATCAGTATCGATGTAATCAACTTCGATGGCAGGGATCACATGCTGTCCGACGGCTTCTTCAAACATATCCCACGATGAACAATGGTTGAGTAAATACAGCCCTTTAAAATCATCGGAAAATTCCGAGCCCCGCCATTTCAGGGAAATGCAGTATCCAGGACCGTTTTTATCACCGGAACAATGCCCGATAACAGGTCCAAAAAGGGTTGATTGAATCAGGATGGTTGAGTCATTCCCACTGTGTGTGAACAGGCGCTCTTTGCTTGTTTCTAACGGCAGCCATTGGTTTTTATATCGATAGCTTGATTTGTCTTCAGATACAGGCGACAGGATTAATTCCATAATATCAACCGGACGAATTGTAACATTCCAGGCGATCGTGGAATTATGTCCGGATAAGATAAAGGGTATTCCCGGGATGATCATCCCGGCAACATTTAGATTGGGGCTGACCAGCTCCTGGATTTCGTAATAATTGCATAAAAATGCCGGTAGTTGACTGCCCAGGGCGGAACCGGATTCTTTAAAATGTTTAGATGAAAAAACCCAGCTGTGCTCCAGGTTTTCGGCGGTAATTCCGAGGAAGTCAAGTAGTTGAGTATTCCGCCGGATGAAATCATTTAAGGTTTTGAAAAACCGGGTATTGTACTTCGGGAAATTGTCCGGAGGCAAGTTTTGGATTGCCGGAAACCCTTCCATGACTTTTGTATTACCATATACCTCCAATAGTTTATAGAATACTACTTTTTGCAGCGCCTGGTCGGAGAGAAGCCATGCCAGCATACGATAAACAGCAAGGCAGTCTGCCGGTTTCCAGGGGGCTGGAGAATAGCGCCGCCATTTGAATTCCCGTGGTAATCGGAAACGGTGCTGATCTATATAACTATTTATTCCGTCGCAATAGGCCTGAAGCAACCCGGTTACTTCGGGATCGATCCACCGGGAGAAACTTTTCGCATTGGAAGCGAATCCCATAGTGCGGGAAAGAATATCTATATCAATGGTTGATTCTCCATAGGCTTCCGATAATGTTCCGGTTGCAGCCCGGAGATAATTATCCATTTGGAGCAGGTGCCTTGAGGCATGAACATATCCCATGGCCTTGTAAATATCCTGGTCGTTCTCTGCGTAGAAGTGGCAGTTTCCGTTGCTGTCTGTAAGTACTTCAACAGGTAATTGTAATGATGGTAGTTCGAGAGCGCCTTCTACCGGCAATTCAGCCTCCTGAAAATACAGATATCCCGTTCCGGCGATGATAGTAAGAAAAAACCCGCAGTAAAATAATATTTTTCGAATCCGCCGGCTCATAGATTATTTGGAAACGATTTTTGTTATCAGATCAGTAGTAAAATCCACGGTATGTTGAATAGTGTTATAGTCGATATTATCGATAGTGTCGCTATACCAGTGCCAGTTGGGAATAAGCCCCTGATCATCCAGAGCAATTAATGTAGTGCTGGGATAGCCATGCTGGGTAAAAACCAGGGCGTCGAAATAAGCGCGCCTGTATTCCAGCGGACGAATGTCGGAGTATTCCGGCTGTTCAGCCAACGAATCGCACAAATTAATAAGCGATTCGTCGTACTTATAGTATAATAACATACCTTCGCCGGTGGCATAATGAAGATTACCGTAACCGATATTATCCAGATTGATCAGGAAAGTACTTTCTACCGGCAAATCCGCGCAATGCTGATCGAGAAAGGCTTTGGCACCCTGAATACCGGCTTCTTCGCAGCCGGTAAAGACGATCCAGAGATTGCTGTTTTGCAGAGGAGAGTTTTTTAGGCGTTCTGCGATTTCGAAGACAGCAGCTACGCCGGAACCGTTATCGTTGATTCCGGGCACAAAACGGTGGACTACTTCGCGGTGAATATGAATAATGACATTCACTAAATGATTTAAAGCAAGCAATCCACAAACGATTTTAAACCAGATCGTTGCTCCCCAGTAATCGCCCATATATGCCCAAACGATCGACACAACACCGATGTAAGTGTTTAATAGAAAGGTTTTTCGGAAGTTTTTCACCATTTTCGGAGCAAAGATAGAAGACGCCCGGGCGCTGTCATAGTGTGCCATCAAGATGATGTTTCTGGCAGTTTCCTGTTGGGCCGGAATTTTGGCTACCACATTTTGGGATATTTTCTTCGGAATAAACTTTGTGAAGATTGTTGAATGTCCCATAAAATGGCGGGTATAAGACCAGAAACCGAGTAACACGATAGCAGTTCCCAGTTTGGCAAGCCAGGGGCTGATTATCAAACCGGCAATCATCAGAATAGAAATCAGGATGACTTCCCAGGAATATGTGGAAATGGCTTTAAAGGATTCGATATCGGCTGTGATTTTTTTTCCGTCGAGGGATTGTTTTAGAAATTCCGCCGCTTTTTTTTCTTCGTTGGATGTGGCTCCCCGGTGGGGAAATGATGAGAGCTGTTGTAAAATGTCTTTTGCCTTCATAGTGACTCAAATATACTTGATTTTCACAGGAGCCACAAGAGGAGAAAAAAACATTTCGCTTTTGTTGAATATGTTCTAAATTACACCGCTTTTTAGCAGTGGCTCGGTAGCTCAGTCGGTAGAGCAGGGGACTGAAAATCCCTGTGTCGGCAGTTCGATTCTGTCCCGAGCCACATTGATATAAGCCCTGACAAATCGGGGCATTTTACTTTTTTTCAATCTTTTACTGAAGCTATTCTTGCCCGGCGAAGCGTAGCGCAGACGGGTCCCGAGCCACACTGATATAAGCCCTGAAAAATCGGGGCATTTTACCTTTTTTCAATCTTTTTACTGAAGCTATTCTTGCCCGGCGAAGCGTAGCGCAGACGGGTCCCGAGCCACATTCAATTTCCCGTCGAGAAAGGCGGGAATTTTGTTTTTACTGATCAAACTCCGATTTTCTAAATATTACTATATTTTACTTAATTTTACGTTTACAAACCGGATACGGAACTGGATACGGATTTTACAATGAAATTAATTTCAATGATGTTTTGTGTATTCAACTTGCCATAAATGAAAAATGAGAGAACTCAATTATTAAAAGAGGTACTTATGTGGTTAATAGTTAGCGTTGAACCAGGTTTCGGCTGGCCTACAAAACCGCTCAAATTTACTCTCTATACAACAAACTCAAGATATTCTATGCTTGACCTCTAATCTGTTTATTATCTCCGTAAACCGGTCTTAAGGCGCTCGCGTCAATACAGATTCCACTAGTTTTTAGCGGAGTTTTAAAATGTTTCTATTAATCAACTGTAGGCGAAGTAGCAGCACGGAATCCTCTGATTGGATCAGTGATACCCTGAGCAGCAAAGAGAATCTGAGATAGTTCCTCATCTTAGAGTTTTATACCGGAAAAGGAACGTATCGAACGCCTCTTTAATATTATCTCTTCAAATAACATGGTTCCAGTTGTTTTTGGCTTCGGGAGATATCTCAAAAAAAATTACCTTTTTCATTATCTGCGTATTTTTAATTGTTCCATTCACACGATAATAAAATTAAAGATACCACCGCGTTAAGGAATAATGATTTCTTTATTTGATGACTCCTCAAATTTGCGATGATTTTTAAGAATTGTCCCCAAAGGGTTCTTTAATAGATAAAATGAATATCTTAACACTGGTTTTATGACATAACCCCTGTTCAAATTGTTTCTTTAGTAGCCAAAAAGATCTTCCAGTGTTAGGAAATTAATTTTTCCATATTTAGAAAGCTCTCTGGTATCCAGTTTTTTAACATCGCCAAGAACGAGGATCGTGTATTGTTTATTTTTGATGTATTTTTCGAAAAATGTCTTTATATCTTCAATTTTAAATTTTGGAATATCATTATAGAGGTCTTTTCTAACGTCATGATCATATCCAAATTCTCTTGCTCTTTCATATCTCATTAAGATGTCTGTCTTTGTGATTCGCTCGGGTTTTATTCTATTAATTATAGCATCTTTTGAGGCTGTAAAAGATTTATCCGATTCTGGCATGTTCGTCAGGAGGTCAAAAAATCCCGCCATTGCTTCTGGTAATTTATCCGCTTGTGTGCCGATATATGAGGAGATGTAATGTGATTCCTCTTTGTTGGGCGGATTCAGATAGGCGGCATAAACTGAATAGGCAAGTGCTTTAGATTCGCGCATGGTCTGAAATACAACTGAAGACATACTGCCTCCATAATATTCATTGAATAGAGATCGAATTGGAAGATTGTCTTTGTTAAAAGGCTCACTTTTTGAAAGCATCTGAATTTCAACTTGCTTCATATCATAATCAACTATATATACTTTATTTTCATTGGTAGGTAATTCACTGTATGTTGTAGGTTCAGGAATTGGTTTTAATTCTTTTGGGAAATTGTGGTACTGATTTAAAGAGGAAATTAAAGTGCCTTTGTCATTAGGACCATAATAGAGCACACGGTGCTCATACCCGTTGATCTGTTTAATTATGTCAATCAGTTCTTTCGGATGCAAATTATTTAATTCTTTTTCATTTAAAATATTGGTGAAAGGAGATTGGGTTCCATATTTTCCATAATATCTCATTGCTTCACCAATACGCCATTTTGATAGTTTATCATCGGCTCGTTTCTTGAGAATGTCTTTTACTAAATTATCTAGTGCCTCGGGATTTGGTTGAGCATCTGCTAAAAGATGTTCGAAAAGTTTAAGCCCCTGCATAAAGTTCTCAGTCAATCCGGATAAACTGACCCATATCCGATCTCTCGATTTATGTACATTAAATGAACAGCTAATTTTATAAAATTCCTGTTTCACTTCTTCGGGGGAATATTTTAAAGTGCCTAGATATTCCAGATAATCCAGAGCGACACCTATTTTTTTATTATGATCTGTCCCCATATCTAGAATATAGTACAGATTGAATAGATCGTTTTCTGTATTTTTCTTATAGTAAACCGGGAGTTTATTTTTAATAGCAAAATGCTTGATATCTTTTTCAAAATCCAAGAATACCGGTTGAATATCCTCCACTTTCATCTTCAAAATATTTGTTACAAAATCAGACTGGTCTGTTCTATTAAGTTCTATAGGTGTAATCTTAGGTTTTTTTACTTTTGTAACCTTCTTATCTTCACCGGTTCTCTTGTAGACTACGACATAGTTATCACTATAATTCTTTCTGGCAAAATTAATAATATCCTGTTTCGTGATCTTACTAAGACGGTATAATTCACGGACAGAACGTTCCCAGGGTACATCCATTGTGAATGCTTGTACGAAGGCAAAAGCGCGACGCCAGTTATTTTCATAACTTCGAATTCTATTTAACTTAAAATCGGCTACTACAGCCTTGGGCAGCCAATCTGGGAACTCACCTTTCTTTACTAGCTCAATTTGCCCAATGAGCAATTCCGCTACTTCCTCAAGTTTTTGACCCTCTCTGGCTCTGGCTCCCAAACCATGATAAGAGTAATCTTTCATTATTCTCGGGTATGAATAGGCATCGATCACCTTTTGTTTTTGATTCAGGTTTAGATCAATCAAACCAGCGGTACTGTTCATCAAGATCATATCAGTCATTATTAAAAGATCAGTTTCTTTCGATGAAGCACCGGGAAACCTGAATGCTAGGGAAACACTTTCTGCGTCTGGTCCCCAAACCTCTTTGATAATTCGTTCTGAAATCGGATCTTCTATTGGTGGAGAATAGGAAGGAATATCCTTAGCGGTTAGTTGTCCGAATGTTGCATCAATAATTTGGATGATTGAGTCTGGATCGAAATCACCGGAGAGACATATTGCCATGTTATTGGGTACATAATAGGTATTGTAATATTCGATAACCGATTTCATTGATGGATTTTTTAAATGCTCGACTTTTCCGAGTACCGTTTGTGTCCCATAGGGGTGCTTCTGAAACAAACCGGCATTTAAAGATTCATAAACCTTGCTCCAATCGTTATCAAGGCTTCTATTTTTTTCCTCATAAACAACTTCTAATTCTGTGTGGAAAAGCCGCATGACTGGATCTTTTAATCTCTCGTATTCAATGGAAAGCCATTTTTCGAATTGATTGGTTGGAATATCATTGATATATACGGTTTGCTCAACAGAAGTAAAAGCATTGGTTCCTAATGCGCCAGTTGAGTTCAACATTTTAGCATATTCATTTGCAATTGCGTATGAGGAAGCAATGCTGGAGATACTATCAATCTTATGATAAATAGCAATTCGCTTTAGCGAATCTATCGTTTGACGATAAACTTCGAAAAGATCAATTATTTTATCTATTTCCACTTTTTCCTTTTCCCAATCTTTGGTGCCAAATTCATTGCTTCCTTTAAATAGTAAATGCTCAAGATAATGTGCCATTCCTGTGTTATCCGAAGGATCGTATTTGCTGCCTACCTTTATAGGAATAGCAGTTTGTATTCTCGGGGCATCCTTATATACAGTCATATAAACAGTCAAACCGTTATTAAGTTTATAAATCCTTGCTCTTAACGGATCGTTTTTAACGGTTTCATAACTGTATTTACCACTTGTAACTTTTGTTGTTCGTGTACAAGCAATGAAAGTGCAAAGAGAAATAATTAAAAATAGTAAGAACAATTTAAGATAAATTGAATTATAACTCTTTTTCATTTTCAGCCTCCTGTTTAAATGTTAATGGGATATACATTGAATGCTCTTCCATTTTGGAAATTTGATTACATTCAGTGGTTTGGGGAATTTTGCCATTGAATTTTTTCTTTGAATGAATCACAATTCTACTAATCTGTTTATAATATCAAAATTAATCTATATCAATAATATCAAAAAGTCAAAATAAATCGATCTGAAAAATATATTTTAGATGAACTGATGTTATATAAATTTAGTTTCTTACAAAAGATTTTAAAATATTTACAGAATGTTTCACAGACAACCACTCACTGAAAAATTCGAGGATAGCCAAATCCCTTGATTAAATGGAGATGTCTCTTTATTTTGAGTTGTGTTATGTGAGAGGAATTTTATGATCATATATGTCACTTTTTGGTCACTCGCGGCCGTAAGTGCCTGATAATCAAGGGGTGGCAGGGGACTGAAAATCCCAGCCTGCTCCCGCTCTGCGGAAGGGCTGGCAGGCCTGTGTCGGCAGTTCGATTCTGTCCCGAGCCACACTGATATAAGCCCTGAAAAATCGGGG
>JAHIOG010000235.1 GCA_018895675.1 bacterium | reverse complement strand
AATGGTTAAAAGGGAAAGAATATTCGGACATTTCCCGGGATACTTACCATAGTATATATTCTGTAATTGACCACCCCCCGTTTTTTAGAATTCTAGTTCAATAGCGAGTTGGTTCTGATTGATATAGCATGTCTTTTTGTCAGGTAGGAACATTTTCGCCGTTACGGTAGCCAAAAGCATTTTGACTATCAATCCTATTTTATAGTAGATGAATCCTAATATCTCATACATCCTATACTTTTCAATAGTTTTGACGGGACTGCATAGCAACAATTGATTATGGAGCGAACTTATCTCTGTGTATATTAAATACATAGCAATAGTTAAAATTGATAACATCGTTTTTAGACCTTCTAATTTCCTTAACTGAATATCTTCAAGATGGAATTGATTCTTAATATGTCTATGATATTCTTCGATTTTCCAGCGATAACCATATCCCCGAAAGGTTTCTTCTACAACCTCTCTTTCTGTTTTTTTATCGGTGGACACAATATACCAACTATATCCTTTGCCTTCTCCCTTTAAAACAACCAGCCACAATTCATTTGGAAATGGTAATCCGGTGTACTCATTGATAAACAGGACAGGAACAGCTCCGGCATAATAAATTTCCTTTCTGATGCGGTTCTTCTTTATTTTCTGCGCCTCTAATCGATATTGGAGATTCACTTTTCTACTAATCCACTTCATACTTCTGACTTTTCCTCGATATATCAAGCTACGCGTTCCTAATGATCGGATGATAAATTTTAAACGCTTTCTTAATAATGGAACAATCAATTTTGTTCTGTCTCCACCTCTGTCAATAACCCAGGTAAGTTGTTTGTCGATATGCTTTATTACAGTAAAGATTCCCTCCAGTATTTCGCTATTCTCACTTTGAGTTTCCACCTCAAAACTGTACAATTTATTATATAACGGTGTGATTTGTTCTCCGGTGTGGTTTATCCCTATTATATTCATGAGCCAGTAGCCTAATCCGATAGAATTGGTGCTCCCATCGTGTACCCTTGCCAAACCCTCCATCATTCTTGAATATTTCTTCTGAATGTCGGATATATCTAATATGGCATAATCATTCTTGTTAATTTTGGATCTAACTGCCTGAATATGAGATTCTATCAGTCTTCTCCAAAATCCCATCTTCTGAAAATGTCGCCGAAATCTCTCAAGTGTTTTTTTTAGTCGAATGCTATCCTGAATATGAATTGCTATCTGGTTCATCGTAACCGATTGTCCTTTTAGTATTCCTAATACTGTTTCATGTACGAAACGACTTTCCGGCTTTGTTATATTCTCAGATAATTTTTTAAGGTAATAGTTGAATTTAGTCTGTAACTTTTGTGTGTGTAATTTTGTCATAATAACGCCTCCTATTTTATGATTTTGAAACAACCATAATTTACTAATTGGAGGCGTTATTTTTAAATCATTTCTTTAAATAACTACTATATTTATCAATTAGTTACTATAACACTATTACCGATTTTCAGGGGGTGGCCAATTAATTTAGTCAAATTACTAACTAAAATTTAGTAAATCTTTCAGTTCATTTTATTGAGCGTCCAGATCGGGCTTGTCCATGCCATCTCTCCGTCTTCCTGAACAACTCGCACGTAATACCAATGTTTTCCGGGCTGGAGATCGTTATCAATAATTGTACATTTTACGCCTTTTCCTTCTTCACGGTCTTTTCCTAACACTAAGATATTCTGATTGTCACGGACAAGGTAAACATAATGAAGTTTACCCGAACCTAAAATATTAAGCGATATTTCAGGTGCAACTAATTACCATTTAAAGAATTATTTTCATAATATTTTTATTGAACTTAGAATAATACAAAAATCCATTTTATTTCTTCTCACTCCCTAAGAGGCAATTTACTGCTTTTTGAATTTGAGTTCGAGTGTCACAATTTTTTTAGGTAGAACCATGAGCGGAATTTCATAGTCATTTTTAAGATCCAGGGATTCAATTACAAATTCTTCGAGCGAAAGAATATTTACTGCTGCCAATGGAAAATGAGTTTTGACAATACCCTTAACGATTTTT
>JAHIOG010000234.1 GCA_018895675.1 bacterium | reverse complement strand
GCGCTCGAATCACTGCGCCAGGCTACGGAGTTACGCCCGGAAATAATTTTCATTACCAAAGATCATATTCAGACTCTCGAACAAGGCATTGATTACTTGAAACAACAGGCGGCTAAAGAAAAATTACAGATAGCGGTTGATCAGACCCGCAAAATACCGGTAGCCAGGTCTTTTATCCCAAAAGTCGGAATGACAGATCAGCAGCTTTTGCAAGAACTGGGAAAGCCCGTATATGAAAAGACGCTTGATTCCAAAGGGGATCAGCATTTTGAATTATGGATATATCATACCGATGATTCCAAAGAGATATATTTCTATTTTAAAAATAGTACCCTCTCGAAAATAGAGCGACTTTGAAAAACACTAATTTAAAACCAGAATTGGAAACTTAATGAAAACATTCTACACCGATGGCGCTTGTTCCGGAAATCCCGGTCCCGGGGGTTGGGCAGTTATACTGCTATCAGACAATATTGAGCAACGGAAATGGGGCGGTTTTCAGGATAAAACCACAAACAATCGCATGGAATTAACCGCTGTGATAGAAGCGCTAAAATCTTTAAATCCCGCTGAGCCTGCGAGTATTTATACCGACAGTGAATATGTCAGAAAAGGAATAACCGAATGGCTGCATAACTGGAAAGCCAGAAATTGGAGAACGGCAGGGAAAAAACCGGTTAAAAACCGAGACCTCTGGGAATTGCTCGATTCACTGAATCATAAGAAAATTCGGTGGAATTATATCGCCGGTCATTCGGGAAACAGACATAACGAAGAATGTGACCGGATAGCCCGGCAGTTTATCAAAACCCGTACTCCCTGGGCAATTATCCAATAATATTCGAACATCATTTAAGATTATCTTTAATGCCGGAAATCACAACTCAACAATTAATTCATGATATTGGACAACTTTCAACCAAAGAAATTATCTAAATTTTATGTCGATTTAAGAAACTAAAAGGTGATGAAATCGTAAAAAGTGATTATATGTGTCATCCTGAGGGAAGCGACCTGTCCGGCGTAACGAAGTGGAGACGGAAGCGAAGAAGGATCTCCGACGAGAACCCTATAGAGATTCTTTCCCACCAGGGACTTCTTTGAAGCACTCGTACCTCGTTCATCTCAAAGAGACCTCTTCGAGGGAATGACAGTTTTGATACTTTTTACGAAACCCTAAAAGGATAAAAATGAAATCAAAACTCTACCAAAATACAATGATCTTCCTGATCATTTTATTGATAATCCCCCTTCATGCCGATCCGTTATCGCCGTTGGAAAACTTTAAAATTATTCTGTCGTGGTCAACATTCGGTTCAGAACTTGAGGCAGTATTAATCATTCCCGATCCGGAGTCCGGTGTCGGATATCCTCTGAATGGAAGTTTACCCGGAGAGTCGCCAAATAGATATGTTGTCGCCAGCGGAGACGTATCATCAAACCCGGAAATAAGCAAAGAGACTTTTACGATCCGAAAATTCACGCCCGGGACTTATCAAATCTGGGTAAAAAATAAATTTATCGAAGAAGGCTTTTCTGATGACGATTTATTTGGGTCCGAAGAAGACGTTTTCAGTGGCTCAAACGCCCGGGTAGATTTCTATCTGGATGATCAGCTCATCAAATCCATAACTATCCCTTCTGACGCAAGCGGTATGGTTTGGTTTCCGGCGGAAATCGAAGGTTCCACAAAAAACATCATTGAAGTCAATGAATGTTACTCCCAGCTGAGAGCAATTCACGGAAAAGTAATAGATGCAGTAACAGGCGACCCGCTGGAAACTGCCCTGGTGATTATTAAAAACCGCGATACAAAGGAAACCATCGGACGAGCTATATCTGATAAAACCGGGAAATTTATTGTTTCCGTTGATCCCGGTCGTTATATGGTTTACATTGGCAAAAAGATATATATTTCGGATAAATTCAAAGTAGATGTTATGCACGATTTTCCTCGCTCAATTCATGCCGTATTGACAAAGATCATTCCCAACCAGGACTACCGGATAATTCTCACCTGGGATCGATTCCCTGTCGATGTGGATGCACATTTGAGAGGACCACACCCTGATCATGAAGATTTCCATATCTACTGGAACAGAAGATCCCTCATCAAAGGTAAAAAATTCCTCGATCGTGATGATACACAATCATACGGACCTGAAACCATTACGATTTATGGTCTTGATCCCGGAACATATCGCTATACTGTTCATAACTACAGCGGCAGAAGCGAGACTTCCGGTAACGCCCTGTCGAGAGGCAATATTAATGTGAAAATATATAACGGCGACCAATTGCTCAAAGAATACCGAATGCCACCGGGAACTTCCGGCAACTATTGGCGTGTGTTCGAAATAGATGGTGAGACGGCGACTATTCGTGATATAAACCAGACCGGATTTGAAAAAGACCCGGACGAATTATAATATATTACTTCACTTGCACAAACTTTGCGACGATTACCTTAGTGCCGCAGCTCCGGAAATCGATATGTAATTTTGCCCCATCTCCTATCCCATTCACTTCCATTACTTTCCCTACTCCAAATATTTTATGGGATACTATCGAGCCGCGGACAGCTGTTTTTCTTCTCGATGGCATATCTGTTCCCTGATGAGCAACTTCAGATGTATTCCGTCGTGAATACTGTCTTCGTTTGGAAGCGATGACGCCCTCCCGAAGCGACTTCACTTCGATAAGTTCTTTAGGGATTTCACTCAGGAATATCGAATCAGGTAAATATTGCATTTCGCCGGCGCGGTTGCGTACCTGAGCCGATGATAAAAATATTTTTTCCATCGCTCTCGTCAAACCAACATAAAACAGACGCCGCTCTTCTTCTACAGCCTTTTCGGAATTATCCCGGTCGAGTGGAAATAAGCCCTGGTTTAAGCCGCAAATGATTACAACAGGAAATTCCAGCCCTTTTGCACTATGCAGCGTCATCAATGACACGGTGTTCTTTTCATTTTCCCAGACGTCGATATTTGTTAATAGAGAAACTTTTTCCAGATAGGATTCCAAATTGGCATCTTCAACAGTCGTGCAGAATTCAGAGATATCATTTAAAAGTTCATCAATATTCGCCAGGAGCTGGATGGATTCTTCACCGCCCTGTTCTTTGTAATAAGGTCGGACCCCTAATTCATCAATAATAATCCGGGTCCATTCTTCAAATGCAAGTTTTTCTTTCGAATCATCAATTCTTTTTATCATGTCGATAAATTCCTGGACTGCCTTTTTGGAACGTTTTGAAAGTTCCAGAAAATCCACATGATTTAAGGCTTCAAAGAGAGTTAGCTGCTTTTTTACTGCAAATGCGTCAATCCCGCTCAGCGTCTGTTTACCGATTCCCCGGGGAGGAAAATTCAGGATTCGTCTTAGACTAACGTCGTCTTTGGGATTTGACAGAACACTGAAATATGCCAGAATATCCTTGATCTCTTTACGCTCATAAAACTTTACACCGCCGATAATATTGTATGGTATATTATTTCTCCTCAATATCTCTTCGAGGATACGGGTTTGTGCATTGGTACGGTACAAGATGGCAAAATCTTTAAATGTCCGTTTTTTCTTCAGAATTTCCTGCTGGATATTTGCCGCGATTCTGGCTGCTTCATCATAATCGCTTTCCGCCTCAATTTTTATGAGAAGATCGCCGTCACTCTTTCGCGACCATAGTTCTTTTTTTGCCCGGTTAATGTTATTCGCAACAACCCGGGACGCCGCCTTCAGGATATTGTTGGTTGATCGATAGTTCTGTTCAAGTTTGAATACCTTACATTCCGGGTATTGCGCATCAAATTTGAGAATGTTCTCGATATTGGCGCCCCGCCAACTGTAAATACTCTGGTCGTCATCTCCAACAACACACAAATTACGGTGTTTTTTCGCAAGAAGATCGATAAATAAAAATTGAGGTTTGTTTGTGTCCTGGTACTCATCAACCAGAATGTACTGGTACCTGAGCCGATATTTTTCCAAAAGCTTCGGCTCTTTATCAAATAATTTTAACGGCAATAATAATAGATCATCGAAATCCACGGCATTGGACCGTTTAAGAGCTTTCTGATAGAGCGGATACAGCTCTTTTACGATATATTCAAAGCGGTTTCCCGGTCTTGGTTTAAAATCCTCAGGGCTTGTCAGCCAATTTTTTAAATAGGATATACGCGACAATACATTTTTAGGTAAAAATCCCTCTAAATCAATATTTGAATCACTGATTACTTTCTTAATAAGTTGTCGCTGGTCGCTTTCATCATAAATGGAGAAATATTTCGAATATCCAAGGTGTTCGATCTCTTTTCGCAGGATCCGGGCGCAAATCGAATGAAATGTCCCGATATGAATAAATCCCGCCTGTTTTCCCACGAACTTTTCAACCCGGTTACGCAGCTCCTGGGCGGCTTTATTCGTAAAAGTTACCACCAGAATATTTTCGGGTCTTACAATTCCGGATTTGATCAAATAAGCAACTTTATGGGTCAGCACTTTGGTTTTGCCACTGCCGGCGCCGGCGAAAATCAATTGCGCCCCATCCAGATACTCCACGGCGCTCTTCTGTTGCGGATTCAAATCACGTAATGGATCCAATATCATTTTCCCCTTTTTACGTCCCGGGCTACTTTTCGCCGGACACGTTGAAATCGTCTCTTTGCTTTCAAAAAACTGTCATAATCACTGGTAAAGGAATGTGTCCCATCTCCAACAGCCACCATATAGAGATAATCAGTTTTTACCGGCCAGGTTGCAGCAATAATGGATTTGATTCCGGGATTATTTATAGGACCCGGTGGAAGCCCTCGTTTTCTATATGTATTATATGGTGAATCAATATCCAGGTCCTTTTTTAATAATCGACGTGGACCGTCCGGTATGATGTATTGGATCGTCGGATCGGACTCCAGTCTCATCCGCTTTCGCAACCGGTTAGCATAAACAGATGCGACAAGCGAACGCTCATTGTCGATCATACACTCTCCTTCTACAATTGACGCCAGGGCAAGAACTTCATGGAGAGACCGATTTGAAGTTCTGATTGCGTTTCTGATCGAATCATCAACCATTTCGTGAAAACGGTTTACCATCTTTTGAATTACGATCAGAGAATTATCGGAATCGTTGAAGTCATAGGTATCAGGAAATAAATAACCTTCCAGCGACGGCGATTCAATACCCAGTTGTCTCAGCACTGTGGTGTCATTCATATAATACATGAATTCATCGTATGCGAAATTCAATTGTCCGGCAAGCAATCGGGCGATCTGCTTTACCTGATAACCTTCGGGAACCGTAATCCTGACTGAATGTACCTGTGAAGTAGAAAGAGTGCGGATTAAAGAACGATAATGTTTTACTTTCTGAAGATTGAAAAAACCGGCTTTCAGCGATTTATTTTTAAACATCAAATGAGCCGCCAGAATGAAGGATTTGGGGTTGCCGATTATTTCCCTCTCTTGTAACTGCTCGGTAATCTGGCTCAGATTTCTCCCTTTGGGAATGGTAATCTTGATATTTTCCTGATCAACGTGAACCGGAATCGACAACACAAAAAATCGCAATGACAAAATGATAACCACAAGACAAATACCGACGAATAAATAATTATTTTTCGCCAGTTTAAGCAATAAATCTTTCAAGTTTTGATAACGTTTCTTTATATCTTTCATATTATCCATTAGAATGTGATTAAAATTGAAACGGTATCGGGATAAAGGTCAAAATAAAAATTATCAGAGCGATGATTCCGATCATCTTTTCATATTGGGTTACCGGTTCATATTCATCCATAATCGGTGGATGTTTCATCCGAGTTAGAAAATAAACCAGCGCCGCCCACACCAGCCAATTAATTGAAAATATACTTAGAAATAAAATGACGCCCAGCGAACCCCAGGCAATCTTTTTATACCATTTCCCAAGGAGCGCATAGGCAATATGTCCGCCGTCTAGCTGACCTATCGGAAGAAGATTCAACATCGTCACAAGCATTCCGATCCACGCAGCGAAACCGACCGGATGGAGAATAATATCCATATTATCAGTTAATTGCGGATACATAATAAAGGTAGCGATTTTCATCAATATTGATTCGCCTAACTTTAATCCGATATCGCTGGAATCCATCATAATCGTAGATAATGCCAATCCGATAAAGAGCGCCGGAACCGCAATTAAAAACCCCGCAATCGGACCTGCCGCGCCAATCTCGACCAGGGCGCGCCGCTTGCGAACCGGCGACCGCATTTTAATGAACGCTCCAAACGTCCCGATAATCGTCGGCGCAGGAATAAAATACGGAAGCGTGGCATCGACTTTGTGTTTTTTCGCCAATAGAAAGTGACCAAGTTCATGTACTCCTAAAATCAGCATCAGGGTTACAGAAAAGGGTATGCCCCTTACGATTAACACCGGGT
>JAHIOG010000233.1 GCA_018895675.1 bacterium | reverse complement strand
CCGGAAAATAGGAAAATATTACAAAAAGCGGAGATGAATTATCCCCGCTTTTTCAAAAATCACCATAGGAAGAGAGTTTATCGTTTCACGCGATATGGAAATGCCCAGTAGGTGGAATTCAGCGGCGCATCTGTATCAAAGATAGACGCCAGATCAATAACGTCGAAGAAAACCCGGCACATGTGGGACCGGTGACCATGCAGGCAAACGATGCCTGTAAAACTATCGTCATTTTCCTGATCCTGCAGAGGACGCCGGCGTTTCAGTAAACCTTTTCTTATTCCGTAATGAACCATGGCAAGTTCACCGGGCTCCTGGAAAAAGGGATCCGGATTGCTGACTCCCATCTCAACCTGGTATAAACCGTTGGCTTTTAGCGCCGGGTAATCGTATCTGCCGAAGAAATGATCCAGCAGGCTGTCAGCTTCATCATTGGCAAAATTAACTACCACAGTATCCTTTTTCAGACATAAATCCGTAATCTCAATCGTATTCCCAATCGTTCTGGCAATGATCGGTGAAAATGCCGTTACTTTCCAGTCCCGCCTTGGATTACCGGTGTCAAACTTCTTCTCTAATTTCAGTTTCTGTTTGGCGATTTCAGTAAAGGGTTTCCAGACCGAGTCCGCTATCGTGTGATTGACTGTATCTCTCAATACCACTACAAAATAACCGGTTCTGGTAGATGTAATTTTCGCCAGCGCTTCGGTTTCTTCGTTGATCTCGATGGTGACTTCGCGTGTCGGTTTCGAGTTGAGTTTCCGCCCAAAGCGAACCAGCTTAAAATCAACCGGAAATGTATCAGCAAGGGGTTTTGCCAATCCGGGGTCGTCGCTATACTCCATGTCCTGGGCGCCATCGTCATCCAGACCGTCCAGCATAATGGTACTGTCGGCATTGACAATCTCCTTTAGAATCGATATCAGTTCGTCTTCATCAGACGAAGTCGTATTATCGCAGGAAGCCAGAAAGATTCCTGTGATAAATAACGGAATGATAAATACCCAAATTCGTTTACTCATTTTTTTCTACTCCTCCGCCCTGAATTTTCATTTCATTACTTAAATACTGAATATTGGAATGCAATTGCTCAACTGCACAATACTTAAAGAAATAATCGGTATATTTTTCCTGAAAATCCGTCAGGTTTTCCAGGTGCAGCACCGGCTTTTTTAACGGATTGGCTTTTTCAAAAATGTCCCGGATTTGGTCGGACGCCATTCCAATTAGGTGCATAACGTCATAATCCAGCTCGTTGATCTGTTTAAACTGCGCTGCTGTATTCACCTCGACTTCAATTTTGATCGCCTTTCGGGTATCGCCTAATTCTTTATTCACCTGCTTTAGGCATTTTTCAATGCTGCCAACGTATTGAGCATGTTGTTGAGTGAGATAGATAGAATCGGTCAATCCCTGGCGCTTCCAGATTCCACCGCCTGTTTTAAAAGCGATCCGGTCAAAGACTTCAAATATCGGGCTGATGCGCGCTCCCTGAACTAACTGTTTACCACGGGATTCCAGATATTCGGACGCCTCTTTTGTCGATGTGGCAATACCCGACATTCTACCGATGAGCCATTGAATCAACCGTCGGTTTTGCAATATATCGATGCCATTTCCCTGGAATTCAAACAGAATGTCGTCCGTTTTAAGAGCATCGCCTTCATTGACATTCCATTCAACTTTTAGCTGTTTGCCGCTGGATTCGAACAATATCTCTAAAACATCACGTCCAGAAAATATTCCGTCTGATTTTGATATAAATGAACCGACGGAATGCAGAGCATAGGGCGAGACGCTTTCGGTTGTCAGATCACCTGGTCCCACTTCAATGTTCTGCATCCAGTCCAGAACTGTCTTAATGAGCGATGGATTCATCAATGACTTCCACTTCAATGTTTTCCATTCCGCCGTCTTCCCAATCAGGCATGAAAAATTCACCCATCATACCGTGTCCCATCTTGCTCCCTTTTTTACCGGGACCATGAGGACAACCGGCTTTATGATATTTAATCATGGCTTTCTGATCATCAGTAAGAATATTTCTCATCACAATCCGATGCTTTACACGAAGTTCAAGAAATTTTCCCTTAAGATCATTGATTTTGCCTATGGCGGCATCAATTTTTTTCGAAGAGCCGTCACTACTAATAAGTTCTTCCAGTTCCAACCGCGCCAGTTTCAGGTCAGCAGTTATTGGAATAATTGCTTTCTGATGTTTGACTCTCAACTGGTGCATCTGCTCTTTTTGTTCAGCGTTGAGATTGAGTTTTTCCGCCATTTCCATGTGCTTTCCGGTCATCATATGCTTTTTAACCACCTGCTTGGGTCCGGCAATAACGAACGCCGGTATCGCAAGAAGTATGATGGCTGTTGTTAAACGTTTCATGGTTTTCTCCTCTCTTTCATTTGTTTTTTATGTTCCTCATCTGGTTGACAAAGTGTTTTCATCAACCGATTTCGAAACTTATTTTCGAAAATGATATATTTCATTTGCTGATCAGCGGTCAATACATCGCCTATATCAATAACAAATGCTTCTTTTTTGGTGATGATATTCTTCTCAAGCTCAGACAGCTGTTTCGCATATTTTTTAACATCCGCGTGACTGGATTTATAATTCTCGTCATTGACTAATTTGTGAATTTCAATCATAATTTGCCGCTGTCTGTCCTGATCTTCACGAATCGATTCCTTAAATTCCTTCAGCCTCGGGAAAAATTGGGTCGATTGTTCGGTTGTCAGATCAAGGAATTCCGTCATTTTCCAGATACGCAACGCCTCCATCCGCTCCCGCCTGTCCGGATCCATCGGCCCCATAAAATCTTCCTGGGCATTGATAAATCCCACGCATAGAAAGACTATAATTGATGTTAACCCCAGTATCTTCTTCATGAATCCTCCAATTTATAATATTTCGTATTTTAGCTGTTCTATCACCTTTTCAAAATCCTCATCGTCAAGATTGGCAGTTGCCAGCAGATAACTGTCAACATCCGATATCTGAGGATTTTCAACGATATGATATACGGCGTCCCGATAGAGATCATCGGTGGACAAATCAATGTCGCCATTGGAAATATTGCTATCATTAATCAGTATCTCTCCGAAATAACCGGCGTCTGTAAAATTGAGATAGTCATACTCCCGATTCAGTTCGGCAACCCACTGATTGCCTGCCGGTTCGGTCCTGATCAGCGAAATAATCGTTATTACAACAACCGCCATTGCTGTGGCAAATGCCGGAATCGTCCAGAACAATCGTTTTTGCCATGTTGATCTGCGATCAAGTCGTCTGTTCAGCGCCACAACAAGTTCTACGCCATAACCCGGGGTCATTTCAACGCTATCCCGCTTCATTACTGCGGTGATGGCTGACAGCGACAACTGATAATCACGGCACTCTTTGCACTCTTTGAGATGCTCACTGACCTTATTATGATCTGTTGACGAAAGATCGCCACTTGCGTACAACGGTAAAAGATCTTCGTAATCTTTACATGCTTTCATAACTGACTCCCATATTCTCCAGAACTTTTTTTAAATTCTTCAGGGCGTGGGAAAAGTTGACCTTCGCCGCATTTTCCGTTGATTCCATTATGTATGCCACCTCTTTGAAGGACAATCCCTGATAGGATCTGAGAATAATTACCATTTGTTGTTTAGGAGATATTTTTTTTATCGCTTTTTGTAACAAGCTGTTTGTTAATTCGGAATCATAAATGACGTCATCGCCGGATTTCAGATCAACTGAATCAAGCCCGATATACTGGCGGGCTTTTTGTCTGCGTAAATAATTAATGCCCGTGTTGACTGCAATTCTGTACATCCAGGTGAAAGGCGCTGATTCCCGGCGAAATTTTGATAAGTTCTTATACACTTTTATAAATGTCTCCTGGGTTAAATCGTCCGCTTCGTCATGTGAAGCAACCATGCGGCGGAACAGACTGTATATCTTCTCCTGATTTTCAAGAACCAATCTGTTGAACGAATCTGCATTGTACTGTCTCACATTATCCGGTTTCAAATTATCCTTTACTTTTTCATTCCCTTTTGACACTTAGCAAGCCTTAAAAGTTAAATCCATGTTGTGAGGAAGAATATCCGACGAAATACTATTTGAATCAATATCAGACATTTGTGTATCTCTATCGTGAAATATTCCAATCAAAATCGATTTTATCAATATAAAAATTGCAATCTTCGAAACTTTTTCATGTATTTTTTCAATACCGTCTGGTATAAATATACGTCCAATATTTTCTTTTCCCTTGAATTTCCGCTCGTACCGGGAATATATTTTGGGCAATTGGATTAGTGAGGGATTATGATCAAATCAATTATGAAATGGTACACATCGACATCACTGCTGACTCGTCTGT
>JAHIOG010000232.1 GCA_018895675.1 bacterium | reverse complement strand
TTTTGCTAATGTATAATTTCCATTGAAAGGGACTATATTTTAAAATTTGTTTTGAAAATGATTTGGATTATTTCGGGCGATTTTAACGATTTTATTCCGCATCGTATATAAAAATTTCAGGTTTTCTTCCCAGTAATAATCGGAGTAAGTCCAGGGCAGGCGCACAAACTCTCCGTGGGCATAGAGCATGGTGACTTCGGCAAATATGCCGTTTCCCGTATAGATGCGGTGTGAAAAGTTCTTGGTGGAAAACAGAACCAGTTTTGCCGGAGTAAGATAGCCGGGATCAATGTTAACCACTCTTCGGCTGAGAATTGTCGAATCAATTTTGGTTTCAAGCTGATTGGTCCGGACTTTTATTTGATCGAACACCTCAAGATTTACGGGTTTCTCAAAAATAAAAAACTGTTTTTGGAGATTGCCGCCGAATTCTTCGACATAATAATCGGTAAAATCGGTTACTTTATAAGGTAAGCCGCTTCCCAAAACAGCCCCCAGCCGTTCTGTCAAATGACCGAGAACTTGTTGCAAATGCTCCAGCGTGGAAAACATTATGGCGACGAAGGGATGAGCGCTTGCCGGTGTTTTTATAATGCCCATTAATTGTCCTCCTTTAGTGATGATTTCTTGACAAACTTGTTCAGGTCATTTGAAAGCTGGCGTAACTCAAGGAATTTTTCGACCGGGAAATCTCTGTTTGCACATGGATATAATGTGTTGTTAGTTAAAAGAGGATCCATATCGTCCCAAACAGATCCCCGCGCTTTAGCCTGATCCCAATGCGTGGTGTGCGGTATCGGCGAGTATGACGCCAGGCGTGAGACGGCTCCCAGCTTAGCAACATAGCGAATACTTTTTTCTATATCTGAATAGTGCTGTCCCGGAAGTCCCATAATTAAATAGGCTTCAATATCTGAGCGTTTGTAGCCGGCGTTTTCTAAATTTTTGAGCGCCTGTTCAAAGTGGTTAGCGGATACTTTATTAGTCGATGCTTTTTGCCATTTGGGGATAATGGATTCCAGGCTGATGCGGATTGTCTGGAATCCGGCGAGTTTCATTAAAGCTGCCAGTTCGGGATCGATTTCCCTGGCGAACAGACCGTTTGGAGTATGAAATGTTGCTTTTATGCCGTGTTTTAATAATCCTTCCAGGATTGGAATAATATGCCGTTTTTTATTTGTAAACAGGGCGTCGTCGTAAAAAGCAAATTGCCGGATACCGAATTGTTCGTAAAAACAGATAATTTCTGAAATAACATCTTCCGGAGCGCGCTGTAAAAAATGAGGGTTCAAATACGGCGTTGCGCAATAATCACAATGCAGCGGACATCCCCGGGAGCTCATGATCGCAGCCACATTGATTTTCGGGTACAAATCCCAGGGCAATATTCCCGAATCATCGAATTCCGGAATATTTGAATAATCCCGTTCGATTTCATGAATTGCATCCAGAAGCATCAATGTCTGTTTCTCGCCATATCCGGTAATAAGATAATCCAGACGTATGATCCGCCGGGCATGTTCCGGGAATAAGGAGGCATAGATGCCGCCCAGAATTATTTTGGCGGCAGGAAAAGATTTTCTTAGGATCTTCACGGTTTCAACTATTCCCGGATACCAATAACTCATATGTGAGGTCACTAATATCACCTGTGGGGGATCAATGTTTTGAAGGGCTGATAGAAATTGTTCTCTGGTCGCTCCATATAACCCGAACCGTCTGGGAACATGAACCACTGCTTCGGGTTTTGGGATAATGGTCTTGTGGTATTTTCCCCTGCCGGGGAGCTTCATTGCGGGATCGGAATTGTTCCATCTTAATCGATCGGTAAGATCAATTAGCTGAAGTTCATAGCCGTGACTGCGGAGAAATTTTCCGATGTACAGCAAACCCAGCGGTTTTGCCCACAGGTCATATGCGGCGAAATCGGCGATCCAGGGATTGATAAGCAGAACAGAAGGCGCTTTCATGGCGTTAAACTACAGCTTGAATTGAGGATATTTAACACTCTTGGATTAATTTTCAGTTGCGTCAGGAGCTCACTCCTGACACTTTTATCGTTACTACCATTCAATATAGTCAATCCTTTTAGGTCATTTATCGTTTGTTAAATAATCCTTTGCACTCGAATAGAGGTAAT
>JAHIOG010000231.1 GCA_018895675.1 bacterium | reverse complement strand
TTCTTTGGGCGGACGGACTAATTTAAAGGTTGTCCATTCCTTTTTAAGGGTTTTCTCGAAGAAGAATTTAATACCGCACAGAGAAATAGTCGAAGCGACTCTTGACCATTTGCGGATATTTTTATTGTAGAGGAAATATTGCCGAAGTTCTTCTTCGGTGATTTTATCCGGTGATTTGTGATAATGTTCGCTGAGTTGCCTGACGGCTCTGACATAGGCGTCGATGGTTCTCTGACTGTAACCGTGCAACTGCATGTCTTCAATAAACCGTTTTCGTAGTGCTGTCATGTATGTCCTTTCTTTTTTTTGTGTAATATCCACTGAAAATCAGTAGATTAAAATAAGATGGAAAGACTGATAGGAATATTGAAGGAGAGAATTATTCTGTTGTTTTACCGAAGGGCTGCCCGGCAGCTGCCGGGCTTAGTTCAACGAATCTGCTTCGCACCTGACCGCTATTCCGCTTCGCTCCATAGCGGCAGGTGAGCTTGAACGTTAGGCCATATAAAAAATTATAGATGAGGAGGACGAAAAAATGCGCTATAAATTTGCATGTAGTATCATTTCACTTTGTCTTGGAATTTTAGTATTTCCACATACCATTCATGCGCAAAACTTCTGGGAGCAGACAAATGGCCCGTACGGTGGTATTATTTGGTCCCTTGCTGTAAATTCTTCAGGGCATTTGTTTGCAGGTACTGATGGAGGAGGTATTTTTCGATCATTAAATGAAGGCGAACAATGGACGGCCGTAAACACTGGAATTTCAGATTTCTTTATTTTTACTTTTGCTTTTAATTCTTTAGGACAAACTTTTACTGGATCGAATGAAGGTAATATCTATCGATCAGATAATAACGGAGATAGTTGGACCGTCGTTAAAGGAGGTCTTAATGGTATTTATTCATTAGCTACAAACGAGTCTGATCATATTTTTGCAGCAACATGGGGTACAGGTGTTTTCCGATCTACCGACAATGGGGAAAATTGGACTGAAATCAATACAGGTCTGAGCAATTTAAATACATGGGTATTGGCAATTAATGATTCCGGCCATTTATTTGTCGGAGCTTATAATGCTGGAGTATTTAGATCCACTGATAACGGTGAAAATTGGACAGAAATCAATACAGGCCTAAATAGCCTAAAGATTGTATGCTTCGCCATTAATTCTACGAATCATCTCTTTGTCGGAACCAGAGATACAGGTATTTTCCGTTCGACAGACAATGGGGAGTACTGGACAGAAATCAATACAGGGTTGACTGACTTTAGAATAAAAGATCTTGCTTATGATTCAGGGCACCTTTTTGCAGGAACCCTGAATGGTGTTTTTCGGTCCACTAACAACGGTGATACCTGGACTACAGCAAACACGGGTTTAATAGAAACAAGAGTCCAATCTTTTGCCTGTAACGGTCAAAACGTCTATGCAGGAACAAATGACGGTGTATTTCGGTCTTCAGACCAAGGAGATACCTGGGTGTCTATTAATGAGGGATTAACATTACGCGGTTCTATTTGGTCTATGTCAACAAATCTGTCAGGAGATGTTTTCGCAGGTACATGTGCAGGATCTATCTTTCGCTCCTCCGATGGTGGAAATATTTGGACTTATGTAAGTTCAGGGTTTAATCTGTCGGGAGGTATTTATAGTATAACCACTAATAGTTTGGGATATGTATTTGCCGATTTTTGCGGTTCAGGTGTAATTCGTTCATACAACGGCGGTGATACTTGGGAAGAGACCGCTCCGTTGGATGGAAATGCGAGGAGTATCGCATACAACGAAACAACTGGAACTCTCTTTGCCGGAACAACTTCTGGTATTTTTAAATCTTCGAATAATGGTGATAATTGGACTGAAACAACCGTTTCAGATTGTGGTATTCCATCCCTTTTTGTCAATACGTTAGGACATATATTTGCTGGTGACTATGAGAGTCATATCTACCGATCTACAGACGATGGCGAAAACTGGACTATGTTTACAGTAACGCCTGGAAGCAAAATTACTAAAATTGTTGAGGATATTTCGGGTACACTTTATACTTCAGTATTTGGTGGAGGGGTTTTCCGATCTGATGATAATGGAGAGAATTGGGTTGCTGTAAATGATGGATTAACGAATATGAATGTCTATTCATTAGCGATAGCCACCAAAACACAACTCTATGCAGGAACCAATGGGGACGGTGTTTTCTTATTTAACAATGATAACAATAGCTGGTTTCAAGTGAATAATGGTCTGACAAACCTTTTAGTCATCTCTCTTTGTGTAGATACTGCAAATCATCTATATATTGGCACGGATGGTGGCGGAGTTTTTAAAAGCATTCAACCTATAACTACTGTAGAGCAGACAATTGAAATACCTGATTTTATTGAACTCTGTCAAAATTATCCAAATCCATTTAACCCATCAACGAAGATTTCATATTCAATACCAAAATCAGATTTTGTTACTTTAAGAATTTATGATATAATCGGAAGAGAATTTCATACTTTGGTCAGCGAATTTCAGAAGATTGGCACATATACTATAAATTATGACGCATTTAAACTTTCAAGCGGTATCTATTTCTACCAATTGCAAGTAGGAAGCAAATTTGTGGAAACAAAGAAAATGCTA
>JAHIOG010000023.1 GCA_018895675.1 bacterium | reverse complement strand
ACTCTTTTTCGCCGGCTATCCGATGAGTGTTGAGAGTTGCTTCATCGGTGGGAATGTGGCGGAGAATGCCGGTGGCGGACGGGCGGTGAAATACGGCGTAACCGGTCGGTACATCATTGGATTGGAAGTGGTGACCCCTGAAGGTCAGATCATTCAGCTAGGTGGTAAACGGGTCAAGGATGTGGTTGGATATGATCTTATTCATTTAATGGTTGGCTCGGAAGGGACATTGGGGATTTTTACCAAAATATTTATCAAATTGTTGCCGTTGCCCTCCCGCAAGGTTGATCTGCTGGTTTTATTCAGGGACATTGCGAGCGCGGTTTCCCTTGTCCCCAAAATGATTACCTTTGGCAAAATCATTCCCACGGCCATCGAATTTATGGACAAAACCGCGGTGGAACTCGCCTGCCGTTATCTAAACGAGCATCTCTATTCTCAGGATGTGGGCGCGATGCTGCTGATTGAAATTGATGGTAATGATGATGCTCAGTTGGAACGGGAATATGGGATCATTGGCGGAATGTGCGAGGAAAACGGTGCGATAGAAGTCTATGTGGCGGACAATCCCACGACTCAGGAACGGGTCTGGGCGGTGCGGCGCAATGTTCCGGAAGCGATTCAGACATTCTATCCGGTTAAAAGCTCAGAGGATTTGGTGGTGCCGATTGCCAAATTGCCGGAGCTTTTACCCAAAATTGCCCTCGTAGCAGAGGCGCATAATGTCATAATTCCCTGTTTCGGACATGCCGGTGACGGAAATATCCATTCGACGATCGTGAAAAAACCAGATATGGAGATGGATGAATGGCAGAATATTCAGGAAACTGTCCGGCTGGAACTGTACAATCTGGTTTTGGCCTGTGGGGGCACTATCAGCGGCGAGCATGGCATAGGTCACAAACGTAAAAAATATATGCATCTGGCACTGGATCCGGTGACGATCGAACTGATGAAACGGGTGAAGCAGGCTTTTGACCCGAATGACATATTGAATCCCGGAAAGATGTTTGAATAATGTTCAGACAGTCCAATCTAATGATAGAATCGCAGATAAAATGAAAAACAATCTGTATGTTCCCGTTGTTTTCTTACTGATGATGTCAGTCATATCAGCCCGAACCCTGTCGGTACGATTGATTCAGCCGCTCACAATTGATGGCTGGATTCGACCGGCTGAATGGCAGAATGCAGTCATGGATTCTTGTTTTGTGCAGATTGAGCCAGACAAGGGGAAACCAGCCAGTCAGAAAACCTATGTCCTGGCGGCAATGGACGCTTTTAATCTGTATGTTGGATTTGTTTGTCTGAATTCGGATATCGGGGAATTATCAGCTGGTAACCGTCAACGTGATTTGGGAAGTCTTACCGGCGAAGATGGGGTGATGCTGTTGCTGGACACATTTCAGGACGGCCGCAGCGCTTATCTTTTTCATGTCAATCTTCTGAATACTCAGACCGATTTGAGGATCGAGCATAACGGGAGCAGTATTGATAACAATTGGGATGCCGAATGGCTTTCTGCCGTTCGAAAAGATACTAACGGCTGGTACGCAGAGATAGCAATTCCCTTTAAAAGCATCAAATACTCTTCATCAATTATCAGCTGGGGGGTCAATTTTGGTCGCTCATTGGCGCGCAGTAACGAAATTGCATGGTGGTCAGGCGCCTTAGAGGATAATTACCGAATTTCTGAAGCAGGTGAGATGGTTTTTGAACAAAAACCAAAAGAGCGGCGCCCGTCTGTCTGGATTCCTTATACAAGCCTTTACCAGGAAAATGATGAAGCATGGCAAATGGTCTTAGGACTCGATGGTGAAATTCCGGTAACTTCTGATTTGGCGGGCAACATTACCATCAATCCGGATTTTGCCAGTGTTGAAGGAGACCAGGAGGAAATCAATATCGATCCCTGGGAAATCGAGTATCCTGAAAAGAGACCGTTTTTTCGTGACGTAAATGCGTTGTTTGATGTCCGCTATAATGTGTTTTACAGTCGCCGGATTGGCGATATCTTTCATGGTGAAAAACTATACGGTAAAATTGGCGGGGTGCAGGTTGCCGGTGTTTACGCCCGAACCCATGCGCTTATAAATCAAGAGACCAATGCCATTGAATTACCAAGAGCCAACTTCTCGGTACTCCGGTTCCAAAAGGATATTTTATCATCGTCAACAGTTGGTATTACTGCCGTTGAAAAACGCTGGTCTGATGGAACCAATCGTGCATTTAGTCTGGACACTGATATGCGGTTACCCTTTCAGATTTATGCATCGGGGCAGCTGTTTTTTACAACACCGGGCAAGGATGTTCTGGAACACTCCGGTGGATTTATTCGGATAGCCCGCGAGACCAATGAGTATCATTATCATCTGCGGCTGACTTCGCTGGGATCCGCACTGAAGGATAACGTGAATTCAACCGGTTATCTGTCATACGATGATGTTATTGAATTAGATTGTGCCGTGGAATATTCATGTTGGCCAAAAGCAGGATCGTTGAAAAAGATCGGCTACGAATCCGATTATAAAATTGACTGGACACAAGATCGGAATCTGGGACGATATGAAATCAAACAGTCTCTTGAAACCTATTTCAGCAATCGTGTCAGCGTCGGTGGGGACTTTGTCTATGATTATCGCGGTGCGAACTGGCGTAAAGATGGTCAAAGCCATTCAACAAAAAGAGTGTTTGACCTGGCTTTGGGGTATAACACACTCGAGTGGTCTCATGCAGAAATAAGCTATGAATTTGGACAAACCTTCGATGGTATCTTCGGAGGACTGGGAGTATCCGCCCGTTTCAAACCATTAAAACAAATAAGTCTGGCATATGAGATGGAATCAAGAAGATACGACCATACCCGTTCTGATCCGATTGCACAAGACGTGAATGTCCATATATTATCCAGTGATATTTATTTTACACCGGATTTATTTATAAGAGTGTTTACCCAATATCGGAGCGATTCCGACCGATACTACCTCTATGGATTAATTGGGTACCGGTATCGACCGCCGGACAGTGCTGTTTATCTGAACTATTCTTATGACCGAATCGAAAATGAACTGGAACCCTTGGACACATCTGATCAGCGGCTCGTATTCATGAAAATATCGCACGCATTTCACTGGCTGTAGGAAAAGGTTTGAAAAAAAAGACTTGCACTAAAAAATGAACTTTAGTATAATTGTACAGACAATTCAAATAAGGCTGATAATTCACAATGATTATTGATCGGAACAGCCCGGTGCCTCAGTATTTTCAGTTACAAACCTGGTTGCATGAACAGATAGAGCAGGGGATTTTCAAACCTGACGACAAAATCCCGACGGAAGAGGAGTTTGTCCGAATCACCGGATTGGCGCGGGCGACGATTCGGCAAGCGATCAATAATCTTGTAAATATGGGATATCTGAACCGGAGAAGACGCCTGGGGACTTTTGTGAACAGGCAGGCGAATTTATCACAGCGCAAAGACATTATCGGCGTGCTGGTTCCGGATATCCGGGCGGGTTATGCACCGGAACTGGCGCGGGGCGTTGAGGATGCTGCCGCCAATAATAAACTCAGCACGATTTTATGCAATACCGATGATTTGTTTGTCAAGGCTGATTTTCATGCCGACCGTTTAATTGAAAACTCTGTCTGTGGAGTGGTATTTGTACCCACGGCTGCCCCGGACGACAAAAACCGTCTTATTCTTGAAAAATTCCAGAAGAGGAATATTCCGGTGGTGATGGCAGACCGTATTATTCCGAGGATGGATGTTGATTATGTCACCACGGACAATTTTGATGGTGCCTATTTGT
>JAHIOG010000230.1 GCA_018895675.1 bacterium | reverse complement strand
AGAATAGAGGAGCGCAGAAAAGGAAAAGGAGAGTCTTCAAATGTCTGAACAGCATAATGAATATATTGACGGTCTTCGCAGTCAAATTCAAAACTGGCTTAAAACTACCGTCGGAAAAACAAGCAAATGGGGCAAATATATTCAATACACTCCCGACCTTTTTCAACTATTGATAAAATTGTCCGGTGAAAACGATATCACACCTCAAAGTAAAGCTAAACTGGCAGTCGCTATCGCGTATTTCGTATCTCCTCTCGATTTCATCCCGGAAGAATTCTGGGGAGCTCTTGGTTACGTAGATGATATTGCACTCGCAGCATATGTTTTGAATGATATTCTCCAATCCAACGATCCCCGGATAATATTGAAGCACTGGCAGATTAGTGAAGATTTAACGGATATGATTTCTGATATTCTGAAAGACGCAGAAGAGATGGTTGGTAAAAAATGGTGGGCGAAATTAAAGGAATTAGTTTGATGATTTAAAATTCACTCTGTCCACAATGATAATGCCAATTCACTGAAATATCAGTTTACCCATTAAATGTATATAAAAGCCCGGCTTTTAACCGGGTTATTCTAAAGTGGTTCCAGTACTTAGAAATTCCAAAATCACTTATTATGGGGCTTTTAATTATCTCTCTTCCGATTGGAAAGCAGAATCACATCCCTCAATTCCTCCGTGTTCCGAGCAGCCAGCCAGCGTTTTTCAAAATGGGATTCCTGGGCAATATTTGCAATCGCCATTAATGCCCGCAGATGATAATTGCGCTCATCAAGCGAACCCACAAGCACAAACATAGTATGCACAGGCTCGCTCGCTCCGTAAAAGATCAGCCCATCCCTGCACCGTACCAGTAGAACATCAAACCGCTTCTCACCGGGCACGATAATATGTGGGATCGCCAAACCGGGACGGATCACTGTGTCAGATTGCTTTTCTCTCTCCAGAAAACTATTATATAACACTTCCCGTTCTATTTTGCACCGCTTTGAAAGAATATCGGCGATTTGCTGAAAGACCTTCTCCACCGGATGTGAGCCCTGCAAATCGAGGATCTCACAATTTTTAATCAGCTTGTCAAAACGATCTGCGATGATTTCGTCCCGCTCGATAATAATCTCCCGGAGCTCTTTTTCCAGGGTTTTACTCTTTAACTCACGTGCTGTTATGCGCTCCACAACATGCATCAATGCTGATGTTCGCTTTACCCTGACATGGGCATAACTCCAATATATTATCCAACCGAACAGAAAAAAAAGTCCGCTTATCAGGATCGGAATAATGCCCATCCCAATTAGAAGGAGACTGTAAAAGACTAATGCACTTATCGGTAAAAACGGGTACAAAGGCATTTTAAACTTTGGGCGATAATTCTGGATCTTGCTTTCCCGCATCACAATGACCGAAATATTTACCATCACAAAGAGAATGATCATTAGCGTTGAAGCAGTTTTCACAAGATCTTCAATACGTAAAAACAGGATCACCGCTATCATGAATCCACAGGTAATTAAAATGGATACATACGGCGTCTTGCGTCTGGGATGAATATTGGCGAAAAAACCGGGCAACAACTGGTCACGACTCATCGCCAGGGGTGTGCGGGACGACGCCAGAATTCCGGCATTTGCTGTTGTAATAAACGCTGTAATCGCTGCTATACTTAAGATAATAATACCAACAGTACCCATAATGCCGGAAGCGCCAAGGGATAATGGAATCAATGATCCGCTTAATTCACTGCCATCGACAATCCCAATAGTCACACCGACTGCCAGGATATAAAGTAATGTCACTACGGAAAAGGACAAAAGCATCCCCAAAGGAATATTACGGGACGGATCTTTAACCTCTTCGGCAACGCTTGCGATTTTGGTTAAACCGCCAAAGGAGACAAACACCAGTCCCGCCGTTGAGATGACCGACCAGAAACCGTTAGGCATAAACGGCACATAGCGATCCGGATGAGTAGAGATGAATCCCCTGCCAATATAGAGCGCCAGGATCGTCAGCAACACAAAAACCAATATAGTCTGAATCCGTCCGGTGATCTTCACGCTGAATAAATTAAAAATAGTGAAAAGAAGACAGGCAAAAACTGCAATCATTTTGATTTGTATCGGTGATATATCCGGCTTCAGCAGAATAGCGAAGGCTCCTATGCCAACTAAAGCAAATGCGCTCTTCAGACTTAGAGAAAACCAGTTGGCAAAACCTCCGAATATTCCCAAAACCGGACCAAGGCTTCTGTCGATAAAAAAATAAGTCCCTCCTGCCCTGGGCATTGCTGTCGAGAGTTCTGCTTTGGCAAGCATACTGGGTATAATCAACAGAGCCGCCAGAATGTAGGCAAGGATCATGGCGGGTCCGGCGACGGCATATGCCAAACCGGGCAACACGAACAGTCCCGAGCTGATCATAGCTCCGGTTGACATGGAAAAAACACCCAGTAAATTCAGTTCTTTCTTTAAGCCCATTGGATTACCTGCATCATGAATAAATATAGTGATTTTATGAATCTAAACTATTGTAATTTTAAAAATGAGTTAAAATTCCTTCTTTATTGGATACATCTGTGGTTTCCAGAACGATATAAACATTTTCATTTTTCAATTTGAAACTTAAAAACACTATATTACGGCATCTATGATACCTGACTTCATCCGCGCCCATCGCCCTCTCTTCATCTGGCTGACTTCCCTGTCAGCGCTGACCTTTTTGGGGACAATTCTAATGATCCCGGTTCTGATTATCTGCATGTCGCCGGATTTTTTCGATCCCGAACAGCGAGCGACCTACCTGCAACGACGGCATCCGGTCATACGGTTTATCCTGGTATTATTGAAGAACATCCTGGGTTTATTATTCTTTTTTAGCGGCTTTGTAATGTTATTTATGCCTGGTCAGGGATTGCTGACTATGCTGATAGGATTATCGCTGATCAACTTCCCTGGTAAAAGAAACCTTGAACGCCGTCTCATCCAACATCCCCGGGTTTTGCCTGTAATTAACAGTTTGAGGAAAAAAGCCGGGAAAGAGCCGTTGAGGTTCTAACAAACCAAATAATTACATTCTTAGTCAATTCGAATATTAATTTAAATATTTATCCCAGCAGGGATCTCTTGAGGCGAGATGTTTTAATGAACTTATTTCGGGTAATGTTCCTTTACATTGCTTGACATTCCTTCACAATGCTGGTAAATTTTTCCTACTTTTAGGGGACTTGTGATATCGAATTAATTAAAACTGCATTTCCCTATTTTACAAAACTTAATTGAGATTGAAATAATTACACATTGAATTAAAGAAAAAATGCCACCGGAAGAACATTACAATAACCAGCCTGTTAATAATCATTCAAGAACCAGGTACCAATTTTTCTGGCTTTTTGTTTTTCTTAATTGTTGTATGACAATTCTCATTATCTCTATATTTGCCTACTTTCACGACAATGGTAACTTCATATCGATAACATCCTTAATTCTATTTCTTGTTATAAATTGGATCGGATATTCTAAAGTTATCTTTAAAAACATAGAGATTCGGAAATATTTTTTGAAAAACCGCCCAAAAGAAATGTAACTTAAACCTAAATTGGTCTTCGATTGTCAATTGTCAATTAATTCACGTATACTTAGCTATAATTTTTATTTATCTGACCTGAAATCCGGATTACCTGTCAATGTCCGGATATCAAACGACAGAATTATCCGAACATCTGTTGATTCTATCCCCGAGACACGTACTGTGGATCTCATTACGAACTGTGATCCAAAACAACCGCTAATTTCCTATCCCGACTATTATCATGCAGCGGTTATGATCGATATTTATCTTGCCCAGATCAGCGCTATTGAATCATTGTATAAATGTCAGATTCCGGATTATGCAAGGTATGTACGGATATTACTCCTTGAATTACATCGAATACTGAACCATTTTGATTTTTTTATTTCATTGGGAAATAACATCCAATTTCAACGACTTCTTAAAAATGCCTGTGAAGACAGTCAGTGTATAAGATCACTTATTCACAGTATTGAAATTGTACATCCTCTAAATACGTTCTTTAGCATAGGCGGGATATCGACGGACATACCGACTGGATTTATTGAAAATCTCGAATTTACATTAGCAAAAATTGACAAGAAACTGATATACTACAAGAAGCAATTATTAAAAAATGTCGTATTGATTGATTTGCTTGTCGATGTAGGAATTATTACCGAGCAAGATGCTGAAGATTACGCATTAAGCGGTCCAAATCTGAAAGCATCATCAGATAAAATTACCAGTCAAAAAACTATAACAAATCCTCTTTATAAGGATATTGAAAATCGTCCGGTAGAAATCGATTACCGGAAAGGCTCAACTGGTGATTCATGGAGTCGATGCTGGATAAGATATCTTGAAATTGAAAACAGTATCCGGCTTATTCGGCAGGTCGTGGATGTATTAATAAGAACCGAAATCACTCTATCAGAGCCCCTAATTATTACAAAGCGAGAAGTTACCCATGATTTTCGATTTGAAGGCGCAGAAGGTATTATAAGAAGCAATATTGTTAAAAGCGCTCAGGATTTTTGTCTGACTGGTAAACATCATCTGCCCTTATTGCATGTGATCAAATATCTTGGCTCAATCACAGAAAATTGCCAGCTTCAGTCATTATCAGCGGTACTCGCAAGTCTAAATTTGAATTCAGCTAAATATTTTTTATCATGATCGAACAATTATACAACGCGCTATATCACTTTCCGGTTTTTCACTGGCTCCCTGAATTCTTTATCGGGGTCCTGGCATTTTGCCTCTATTACATACCGCTTGTCATAATTTGCCTGCTAATATTTTCAATAATATTCTACTTCCAAAATCGTCAGCTTAATCAAGGTAAAAAACAACACGCAATATCAATATATAATATTCTAAATGAGGTCAAACTATTTTTAAAAACCTATAAAAACTTATTTTTTTCGATACGAAACAAAACATCATCTAACGTCGAAAAACGAATTTCTTTTTTGTATGCTTTTCTATTTTTATTAAATATTTCAACACTGTCGATTATCCCGTTCAATCAGCGGCTTCAGGGATTTCAATCTAATTCAGGAATTCCGATATTTTTAGGTATTTTCCTTTTCAATATCGCCGGATTTTTATTCATATATCTATTCACTAATGACGTAAAAGGAACAAATAGCATCTTCAAACACGCTTTTATTCTCTTCAGTGGTTTTTTAGTTTTTTCCATCGCATTT
>JAHIOG010000229.1 GCA_018895675.1 bacterium | reverse complement strand
ATGCGAAAAGCATTAATCCCACAAACAGGAATATTGTAAACTGGATTATGACAATAACTCCACTTGTTATCAGCGCCTTCTTGCTTTCATTTAATGTTTTTGTCGTTAATAAACGTTGTACAATTAATTGATCTGTGCCATGCGAAGCCATCGATAAGAACGTACCGCCTATTAAACTGCCTATCAAAGTATATGGTTGTGAAAAAAAATTGTGAAAACTCAGGTTGAACATCGCAAATTTATTGATATCAACCGAAAATCTATTTACAGCCGACAATCCACCTGGAACTTTGTTAAAAAGAATTATTATGGCAATTATTGCTCCACCTAAGTAAATTCCCATCTGCAAAACGTCAACCCAGATTATTCCCTTCATTCCTCCGGTGTATGTATAAATCAAAGTTACTACAGTAATGATGATTATTGAAATTGAGTAAATCTGGAGATTCGTCATCCCTGAAAATGCTGGAAATGCTTTAAAGATCAGCGCTAACGGAATAGACGTTGCAAACAGCCTGACTCCGTCGGCTGCTACCCTTGTAAATAGAAATACAACAGAAGCATAGCGACGGGTTCTTTGTCCAAAGCGCTCTTCAAGCAATGAATAAGCCGTTGTCAGTTCACCTTTTTTATACGCCGGAAGAAATATAAAACTTACTAAAATCCTTCCAATCAGGTAACCGAATGTCACCTGTAAAAAATTCAGATTGGTAACATAAGCCAGTCCGGGAATGCTGATAAAGGTTAAAGTGCTTGTTTCTGCGGCAACAATAGCAAATGCAACCGCCCACCAGGGAATATTTTTACCACCTAAAAAATAATCTTTGGTTGTTCGTTGTTTACCGCCGGAGAAACTACCGATAACTGCAACCAGAGCCAGGTACAATAACACAATAATAAAGTCAATAGTCTGAAATCCGCTTGTCAATTTTTCTTCTCCCCAAAATTCGCTAAGCCTGCGAATTTTTTCAATGGCTTATATATAGTGATCTTCCTCAATGAGACCTCGTGACAAAAGTTTTGTCCTATGTAACGATATTCTTTGATTTTGCAAATATATTAACCACCCCTTTCCCGCAGGGACTCCCGGTGGAGAAATCCCCTTCCGGCAGCTGCCGGAGGAAAAAGGGGAGGTTACAAACTTTTATAGAACATTTCTTTCGTCTCAAGGAGACCTCCGGTGAGGCAATTTAGTATAGCAATAAATGAAAATTTAAATACATCATTAGAATTTTATTTTTCCTTCTTATCCTTGACTCCAAAAGTCGGATCCAACGGAACAAAAGGCAATAGTACAAATATCGGAATTACACAAATAACTACCCAAACAAAGAAATGACGATAACCAATTAGTTCCTGCAGCCATCCACTCCACATTCCCGGAATCATCATACCAAGCGCCATGAAAGCGGTTGTAATCGCAAAATGAGCCGTTTTATATTCACCCTCTGCCACATAAATCATAAAAAGCATGTAGGCTGTAAAACCAAAGCCATATCCTAATTGTTCAATTCCTACGCAAATATTTATAACAAACAGACTGTCAGGTTGAGTAAAAGCCATAAAAATATAAACAGCGTTTGGGATATTGATCGCCAGCGCCATCCACCAGAGCCATTTTTTCAATCCATATTTCGAAATAATAAAACCGCCTATTAAACCACCAATAATCAACATTATAACTCCAACGGTACCATAAGCAAAACCAACTTGCCCGGCGGTTAGCGCCAAACCTCCGGTTTCCTGGCTATCAAGTAAAAACGGTTGGGCCAATTTTACAAGCTGAGATTCCGAAAGACGATACAATAATAAAAAAGCGACATAAATGCCGATATTCTTTTTTTGAAAAAAGAGCTTAAATGTTCGCAAAAATTCAAAAAGATAGCTTTCGCCTTCCTTTCGCTCCATAGGCCTATCAGTCTCAGGATGAGGTAACATAAATCTGTGATAAATAGCGAAAAGGAGAAACAATATTCCCAGCGCAATAAAGACAGTTGACCAGGCTAAAGATGTTTTGCCTGATTTAGCCAGAAACATTGTCGCTGATTCTATCTTTAGATTAGGATCGAGTTGAATAACCACTATAGCCGGGATATTCCAGTTGTCAGCATTAAAAATAAATCTTTCGCCATGTTTTAAAGAGATACTCTTATCGCCGGATTCACGTCCGAAGTTTACGATAATTTCCTCATCGCCCTCCGGTTTCTTTGATAAGTGAAAATAGAGATAACCAACATTTCCTTCATTACTCTGCTTTTTTAGTATTTTTTTCTCACCAAATTTATTACGTATGAATTTTTCAAATTTACGCTCTTCTATGGCGGCATTCTCTTTTTGGGATTTCACTTCATCTTTCAGTATATGACCATTCTGAATGTTCCATTCTTCAGCCTTTGCAATTGCAGCTGCGCTGGTTCCCAGTTTGGCAGGCTTTGTGGATATTTCCAGAATTTCCGGTGTACATACTATACGTAAATCCCCTTCTCTAACCGTAACATCAATATCTTCCACGTTAATTGTCTGAACTATTTCTTTGTCGGGAGTTGCTACCGTTTTAATATCAATTGAGGGAAGTCCTGTATTCGTCTCAATGACACCGACTAAAATTAATAATAATCCCTGCCCGGTCATCATCGCCAATCGATAAAACGTGCATCGTATTCCTACAAAAAAAGCCTGCTTTTTCTCACTTTGACCAAGCATATAAAAACCGTCGGCGGCAATATCATGGGTAGCGGAAAAAAAAGCCATAAACCAGAAAATCACAATTGTAATTGTAAAAAACAATGGCAGCTGAATTGTAAAAGCAATGCCCAGAAATAATAGCCCGATGAAAAATTGCATTATGTAAATCCAATTTCTTTTCTTTGAGAACATCTCAATGATAGGACTCCAAATAGGCTTCAACACCCAGGGAAGATATAAAGCGGCTGTCCAAAAAGTAAAAACAGAGTTCCTGACCCCGAGCATTTTGTACATCGCCACCGATGCAGCCATGGCAATTATATACGGAATTCCCTCAGCATAATATAGTGACGGCACCCACCACCAGCTGGAACGAGATTTTACATTTGATCTTTTTTCAATCTCTGACATACTCTTCCTATAAATTAATTAATAGATTTTTTTCAGTTCGGATCCGGGATAATAATGCTGTACGATCTCTTCAGCTGAAAAACCTTTTAGTGACATCCCAATCGCTCCAATCTGACAATAGCCGACGCCATGCCCCCACCCGGCGCCCTTTAAAATAAATGCCTCGGGGATATCTTCACTTCCTTTCTCAATATCAATGACAAAAGCTGAACTATATAGAAATAGTTCGTGAAAAGTTTGTCGGATAACATACTGATCTTCCACAATAACAGATTCTTGTTGTCCATCGATATGCCGGTAATCAATCTGAACTTTAACCAATCTCCCGGAATAGCCTCTTTTAACCGGTCTTAGCGCCAGTATTGCTGCGGCGTCTATATCCAGTTTCAAGTTCAGTAGCGCCGTAATTTCCTTTTGAGTATATCGAAAATTCCAGCGAAAATATTCGCCTTCCACATCGACGTTGCCTAAATATTTGATCAATTCGCTTTCAGGCACGACATGCGTGCTGCAATATGATTCCGGTGTATCCTCTATCCATTTCCTGACGGAATCTTCGGAATCTAACGGCAATGCATCATGCTGAAAATGGTCGGGGACATCAACAACAGATTTCAGATAGCTGATCGGTTCTTTGCCAAATACATTTTCGAATGATTCGGTTATTCCCCCGCAACTCTTAAAATAGCGTGTATCACATATTTTGTCATCACAGAGTAACACTTTTCCGTATGTGTTTAATGCACCTTGAATAGCTTCATCACTCAGAAATGTTGTTCCCTGGTAGCGCTGGCAACAATCATCATTACAGACATCCAGTCCGATATTAGCATGTTTCATTTCGATGTTTGCCAGCATCCATGAGCGAGCTATAATTGTTTGCGATTCAACAAATGCCGGTGGGCACTCCGCACCCATTTCCGACGTTGCAACACACATTAAATATTGTTCGATTGGAAGAATATTTGATACTAAGAGAACATTATTTAAAATTTGAAGATTGACAGCTCCCGGCAAATAAACATCGATATTTTTAACCCAATGAAAACCACGTCCTGCTACAACACCTTTTATTTTTAATCCGGTCTTATTTGCAACGATATATTTGGAATCGACCGGTTCAATT
>JAHIOG010000228.1 GCA_018895675.1 bacterium | reverse complement strand
CTTGCTGCTCCTATTATTTTATAGGTTAAATCTTTACCCCGTGTAATAGATTGTTCATTAATCGTCTTATTATCTTCTTTTTTACTTATTACACGGGGTGAATATAGCAACTTGATCATTTTATATCTTTTCTGTGATATTTCCTGCCTGACTGCGTCGGCAGGCAGGCGTGTCCTTCAGTGGTGAACTATTATCCATAAATTAATCTCTTTGATAAGTTAATAGATTTTTTCAAGAAAGGATTTTTAATCGATTTTTCCTCCAATAAATCAATTTTCATTTGTAATAAATCTTCTAACGAGAATTTAAAATCAAAGTAGTTATCAGCATATTCAATTAATTCAATATTCTTAAATGTAACAATAAAATCAATATCGCTCTCATTATTAAATCTTTCAGTTAAAGCAGAACCAAATAAATACAACTTTGCAACTTTATATTCGTTGCAAAGCCTTCTTATTCTGTCAATATTTCTTTCAATTATATTCATGACTCAAATATACAAAATATCAATTGATTGACAAGTATTACAATTACAGTTAGTACATGATGCATAACAGTCTGACTAAAAACGGGCTTGTTTATTATTCAATTCTTTTTTCTTTTGACTTGCGCTTATCTTTCCAGAATGTGAATCAGCGTAGAACCTAATTCACTTATATCCATCAGACCGTGAATTAGATCCGCATATGGTCCTTTTGCAAATACCGGACAGAAATTAGCCGTATGATCTCCTGTGACAAATTTTAATCTGGTTCCACCCCGCCTGTTGGTATCTTGCGTTAAGAACACTCCGCCCGTTTCATTGGTGCCAACGGTTATTATAAGCAGTTCGGGATGGTCATCTTGATAATTAAAAGCCCAATGGATTGCATCAGTAAAATCCTGCATTTCTGCTAAGAATCCATCTTCATCTTTTTCGTGACAGCGCCAGTCAATCTGTGATCCTTCTACGACAAGCACAAATCCATGCTTATTCTTTGCCAAAATCCCAACCGCCTTCTCTGTCATCATCTGGAGCGAAAGACTGCGCTGGTTGGCTTTTCTTAAGGATTCAGTTGCGAAAAGTCCCAGGAGTTTGCTATGCTCCTTTGGATTCAGGACCTCCAGCTGGTTTTGTTGCGATATAAATGTATAATCCTTATTCTCCATAACCGAAACCAGATTCGTATCTGATATGGTATTTGATTGGAAAAAACGCAACCCTCCGCCAAGTAAAACATCGATGTCAGCATTGGCAATCTGGTTGGCTATTTCATATTCTTTTCCCCAAACAGGCGCATGGACCATAAACGCCGCCGGTGTTGCATAGGTGATGCTGGTCGTAGAAATCACACCGGTTGATTTTTTTCGCCGTCCGGCAATCTCGAGCAACGTGGGGAGTTTCTTACCCTTTTCATCCAGACTCAACACACCCCGCTTTACTCTCACTCCTGTTGCAAGCGCAGTGGCGGCTGCGGCGGCATCTGTTATCCATACATCTCCTTCTGGATCTGTTTTAAGCAATGTACATACAGGAAATTCCGGGAATGGCGAATTATGATTGTAATAATAATCAGCGGAAATATGTCCCACACCCATGCCGCTCCCGATAAACAGAAGGATTGATTCAGGTTTTTCCCCCGAACAATCCGTCAGAAAGACAGAAGTAAATAATAAAAACAGGGCAAGAGGCAATAGCGCCGGATTTATTTTACAATAAATTTTACGAATCGTCTTTTCCCCACCTTTACTATGAATTCACCGCTATTTAATTTAAAATTTTTATCCGAGATTTTATTATCATTTACTTTAACTGCGCCCTGCTTGATCAGTCGTCTGCCTTCGCCGTTCGAAGCAACAATATTGTGATCCGCTAACAGTTTAACAAGCAACAGATTATTCTCAGGTTTTACATTGATTTCCTGTATATCATCCGGCAACTCTTTTTGACTGAATACCTGTTCAAAAGCCTTTTGAGCCTGAATAGCATCAGTCTCACTATGATACATTGATATGATGGTTCGGGCGAGTTCTTTCTTGATAAGCATCGGATTATTTTTTGAATCTTTTAACCTGTTTCGAACATCCTGAAGCTGATCCAAATGATAAATTGTCACAAGCGTAAAATACTTTTCGATCAGATTATCAGGTATCGACATAATTTTTCCAAACATATCGGTTGGAGTCTCATCTATTCCGACATAATTCCCAAGACTCTTACTCATCCGCTGAGTTCCGTCAATACCTTCCAATACGGGCAGCATCAGCACTACTTGCGGCTCCTGGTTGTATTCGCGTTGAACATGCCGGGCAGCCAGCAAGTTGAATTTCTGTTCGGTAGCGCCAAGCTCAACGTCACTGTGTATCACAACCGAGTCGTAACCCTGCATCAATGGATAAAAAAACTCGTGTAAGCTGATGGGATTTCCTTCTTTATATCGCTTTGTAAAGTCATCCCTTTCAAGAATTCGGGCAACCGTGAATTTCGCAGCGAGATTCATAATCTCGTCAAATTGCATTTTTGCGAACCATTCCCCGTTATAACGGACTTCCGTTTGACTGCGATCAAGAATCTTAAAAAATTGCTCCTCATAAGTTTTAGCATTTTCCATCACTTTTTCGTAATTCAATCGAGGTCGAGTTTCGCTTTTCCCGCTGGGATCTCCCACCATCCCGGTATAATCGCCAATGATCAACACAACAGTATGCCCTAATTCCTGGAACTCTCGCAATTTTCGAATTCCAACAGTGTGACCGAGATGAATATCCGGTGCGGTCGGATCGAAGCCCTGCTTCACGCGAATCGGTTTACCTGCTTTGAGCGACCGCTCCAGTTTCGATACTAATTCCTCTTCGGAAATTAATTCTTCAATGCCTTTTTTAATGATATCAATCTGTTCGTTTATCGGAGGAAACATGTTAATACTGATCCTTTCTTGATCGTTCTATTTCT
>JAHIOG010000022.1 GCA_018895675.1 bacterium | reverse complement strand
AGTGTAGGGATCGGCGATGCGAATTTCACCATCGATCAAATACTGAAAAGCATACTCCATGTTTGCGTCGAGATTATCAATTTTCAGCCACCAGGCGACGCTGTCCTCACTGACATAATAGCGGTTCATAAAATAGGTCGTATCCACCATCCAGTCGTTGAAATCGCCGATTACATAGACAAATTCCTTATAAGGAGCGAAAAGCGACAGTGTCACTGAATTCGCATCAGTAATATTGATACCGGATTCTACATTATCCGGAAATATTTTATCGCTTATCGGCGGATTGATCATTATATAAAAGAGGGCTGTATCGGTAATTCCGGCTGTATCGATTCCTACTAATGTAATCCTTTGCGCCCCGATCTTGTAATCAGTGGCAATAAAATCGTAATTAATAACCGAATCTTGTATTCCTAAAATATACTGATCGCCTATAAACAATTTAATGGAATCCGCTTCCGTATTAATCGTAGCCGCTTTGCCGGATATATGAACCGTATCAGTCAAACTCGCAAAAACAGGTGAGCGCAGCGGGTCACTATATGAGAGATCAACAAACGGTTTTTCTACCAATACCGTAATCCCGGGATCAAAAAGGTCATAAAATATATCGGCGCCCCCGACATCTCGTCCTGTACGCGAGCCGTCGCTATTACGAAAAACGAAAGCTAAGCTGATAACCTTCTCGGATGCGGGAATATCGTAGTAGTAATCACGTACGTATCCGATTGTTAATTTCCATCGATCGGTACCGATTTTAGTAAGTTTGGCTTTTGCAGTATTTTCTGTCCAGGAGGCAACAACATATTTCCAATCCGTGGGCGAAGAACTTTTATCGGTAATGACTCCCGTATGAGCATATACATCCGTACCGGTGTAGCCTTCTAAACTTTTACTACTATCGCCGTATTCACCGGTACAAAATGTAGCATCAAAGTAGATGACAATGGAATCGTTTTCCGTCGGATAAGATGGTATTGAAGTAATTAGCTGCGCAGGCAGCAGATTTGCAAATAAAATTATAAATAATAAACCTGTCTGCTTTCTCATCGATATTCCTTCTTTAATTTGAATTATTCTTCCGGTCTGTCTCTTCAATCAATTGATCCAGATGGTCGACTTTTTCAGTCATTAATTTCATCACCGTATCTGACACATCCACCTTTTTACGCTGTCCATACAACGTGATATCGAGAATAATATAATTCACGGCGATTGTTAATACAGCGCGATTCTGAGTCCAAATTATCTGCTGTTCGTTGTCCATATTTGCGGAACCCATTACCAGGTCTTTTGAATCTGTAACCAAGATAATTTTACGACCCCAGAATTTAGCTAATTTCTCTTCATCGACTCCGTAAGCGAATACATCACCTAATTCCTGATCGATTTCCGTAAAAGAGAAGGCGACGATCTCAACTCCTCGCTTTTTTGCAGCAAACAAGGGCTTTATTAATTGCTCGATTTCACGTTTCCAGGCTGATATATAAATGGTTTCATGGCTTTCTTTAATCAAAGAGGTGCACAATTCCATCAAAGACTCATATCCGCGAATATTCCAGAAGCCCGCGGATTCAGGCTTATTGTTGAAACTAAACAGATCCTCACGAAGTGATGATACTCGTTTTGAAAAATCAGATTCCAGCAAGGACATCAGTTGTTTCGGTGAAAGCGGGATATAGCGTCGGGGTTTGTCATGAATTGATATGACTATTCCCATAGTTTCCAGTTTTCTAAGGATCGTATAAATAACCGACCGGGGTACATTAACCTGCTGACTGATTTCATATCCGGTCGCGGGATTATTACGTAATAATCCGAGATACGTTCGTGCCTCGTAGCTTGTAAAACCTAATTTTAACAATTTATTCAACAATTCATCTGAAATCATGTTCATATTTTAACCTCTTCTTTCAATATAGTAAGCAATTGACAGTATGCAGTAGCAGTAGGCAGTAGCATTAAGCAGTAGCAGGATGAAATAATATAAATAGCGATATCTGTCATTATTATCAGCATGGGTTACAAAATTTTGTATTAATAATCATTTGGAATAAATTTCTCCTGATGTTTTTCCATCCCTCCTAACATTTTACCAACTTCACTATATTTTTCTAAAAGTGAATTATGAATATCTTTAGAGATATATTTACAATCTTTGGAAAAATCTATCCATACCATTGTCTCACTTGCTTCAGAGTCAGCATCAGTTATTTTAGAAACAAAATGTTTTGGATATATTCTTTTTCTATATGCTTCAGCAATATT
>JAHIOG010000227.1 GCA_018895675.1 bacterium | reverse complement strand
GACCGCATTATGCAGGTTTTGGATAATCTTGTGACTAATGCAATAAAATTTTCATATCCCAATACTACTGTTACTATCAGCGCCCGCAAAATCAATGATAATGTCGAAATATCCGTTGCAGACCAGGGACAGGGAATCCCGGAGGGTGAAATTTCCAAAATATTTAAGGAATTCAGCAAAACCAGTGTACGTCCGACAGCCGGAGAAAAAAGCACCGGACTGGGATTGGCAATTGCCAGGAAAATAATCGAGGCACATCAGGGAACAATCAGCGTCGCAAGTAAAGTGGGCAAAGGGACAACGTTTATGATTGATATGCCGATAGGAAAGCAGTAATTATAAATCTACATTATTTTTTTCCAATTTATTATGTAAATAATCCACCTATCTTATGATGGTACAACTGAGGAAAATTTCATGAGGAAACAGGATGAAATTGCGGCAATTAATGAACAACACTGGGAAAAGATGGTACAGGAAGGATGTGGCTTCACGCTTCCCTGGCTGAATCTGGACCGGAACCTCATTCAAAAATATATTAACGGTCAATTGGCGCCTGTACCCGAACCGTTAATCGATATTTATCCTGTTGATATTCTCCAAAATATCCAGGGCAAGGACGTCCTTTGCCTGGCTTCCGGCGGCGGGCAACAGTCCGCGGTGTTTGGACTGCTCGGCGCACAGGTGACAGTCGTGGATATTAGCGAAGGACAGTTGAAAGGCGACCAAAAAGCAGCAGCCCATTACGGTTATAACGCAAGCACTCTCAAGACAGATATGCGCGACCTCTCTCCTCTCAAAGATAACTATTTTGATCTCATCTACCAGGCGCCGTCCATGGCTTATATCCCCGATGTTCATGAGGTTTATTCCGAAGTTGCCCGGGTCCTTCGGAAAGGAGGACTTTACCGGGTTAATTTCTCCAATCCGGCTACTGAATTCGTTGATTGTGAAGATTGGGACGGAAAAGGCTATCGCATTACCAGACCATACACTGAACGAATTCGACAAACCAATAGCAGGGGCAATACCGTCTTAGAATTTCGGCATTATCTCAGCGATATCTTCACCGGCCTGATCGAATCCGGGATGATTATTCAACAAGTTCAGGAAGCGCCCTGCTTTCAGCGGCAAAACACAGAACTTCGTCCCGGAACTTGGGATCACTGGTTGACCTATGTGACAGGATTTGCGATTGTTGCCCAAAAGAGTTAGGATATATTCATCCCAATAAATTTGCGGTAAGTCGCCGCTAAATCAACACTCCTCAAGCAGAAATACCGTCTTCCGTCCTCGGCTTCCGAGGCTTTTAGAGTTAGCACGACTTTTTCGACCAGGGCGGGAATGTCTCTATCAGCGGTCCCGGCGAACACACTAAAAAAGAGCGGACCTTTTCCGGGCGCATTCCGAACAAGCTTCCGGATAGTTTCGGGGTCGTCATCCAGTTTCAAGCTGCCGATGTGGAAGGTCTCATTGTCCATGTGATATTCGTAGGGACCAATTCCCTTGGGACAGGAGCCCGAATAGCCGGCGTTCATCACATAGGGCTGAATATTCCAGGCAATGGCTTCGGACTCTTCCATCTGCTTCATTGTAAGGATTCCCGCCCGTTTGAGGTAACCAGCCGCGAAATCACAGTAATATGTGAAAGCCCTGTAACGGTCACTCGACGGGTGACCGTCGCTCATCATTGCAGCCAATTCGTCATTCGGAAGGCGTTCCCTGTACCAATCAAAAAGACGGGGCGCCAGATCCACCAGCCCCGGATTAATGACCCAGGTCAACGGCACACTCCTCGCCGAATGCGTAGTCATAATCGTATCAGGTTCGTAGACCATGGAATGCAGCAGATTATCTCCATCCGCGATGAAAAATGAAATATAGACACCGTTATCATACAGCGGAACCGGTTTTGGTGTCGGCGCTGTACCGGTTGTAGCCGGGAAAGATGCATGCACCGTCATATTTTCTACGGAAATATAGGGCACCATGAAATAGCCCAACCTCATAAACAGCGCATCCGCCCAGCGCTCATCAGTCCACCCTAAAATGGGCGTACCGGGCGCATAATACTTTAAAACATCGCTGTAGTGCTCGGCTTCCTCTTGATTTATAATATCAAGGTAATATGTGAAAAGTTTTTGGGCGACTATGTAATCCTTATTAGCGGCGCCCCAACTTTTTCCGTCGTTAGTCATGTGGGACCAGGTAAAAGCAAAATCCTTGTTGGCGCCCTCCATCCAATTGACCAACAGCCATTTCAGACATTCGAGGTTAGTCTTGAATTCAAATTCCCTGAGATCGGTAATAACCGGCAAAACATCTTCAAACGAATCAGCGATTTCCGGTGAAACTACCAGTCCATCGGTCTGTCCGGCAATCGTTGTAGCCGCTTCAATTGTCGCCTGTTCAAGTTTCGGGTACCTGATGTTTACCGCCGCGTTTATTATCGAAACAATAGGTGTTCATCACATAGATTTTCTGACGGCTTTGCCGGTTCACAATGCCCTGCAGCACACAAGCTGCTATCTGACCGTCCATCCGGTCAAGACTTAGATCGGTTACAACCAGAGAGTCGGTTGGAGTTTCCATTACCGGATAGCGGTATTTCCTGTCCAATTTCTATTTCTCCGTTCCAATGTTGTTATACTTTCCGCGTTTTTGAATTGCCAGCAGACATTCAATCGTCGATTCCGCCCCGGAGTTCAAATTCACTTTAGGACCGTCGTTGATCCCGTCATAAACCCGCCCTGTTTCGGCGTCGTACATGGCTGCACCGGCAATATTGTGTCCGGTAAACCAGGCAAAGATTTGTTCGGCATACGCTTTATACTCCGGCTTCCCGGTAATTTCCGCCAGGGTTTTTACACCGCGATAGAGCGAATTGATACCGTAGGCGATTTGGGGATAAGTCGCCATCTGATAAGTTCCATCAGAACTTAGTTCGATCCGGTGGGGAAAATTATTATCGATTAAAAAAGGAATAAAGAAATCTGCCCAGAGTTGAACACTTTTGAGAATGTCCGGATTAGCCGTAATTTTATAGGTTTCCAGCAACGCATAAGCCTGATTATTTCCCCACCCATGCCAGATATTGTTCCAGCAGAAATACATCCCGTTAAGCCGGTGATCTTCCTGCTGAAATTGACAGACTATCAGTCCTTCGGCTAATTTCTCTATAGCATCGAGATAATCAAATTCCACGGTGGAATGAAGTTTTGTCAAAGCAAGTAAGAACTCGCTACTCATATCCGGGGCGTGATGAATTAGCCAGGACGGTCGTTCTCCCAATTCCGTCGCGTGGGTTTGGGGATAAGACTTCAACACTTCTTCCAATTGCGGAATTGTAGTTTCAATTTTGGCTTTTAAACGGCTGAGCAGTTCACAATCGTTTTCCGATTCTTTAAAAATATTATAAGCAGCAGCCAACCCTCTTATTCCCCGCGCTGCCCACCATTCGAAATCAGCGATACTGGTTCTATATTCTCTATTAATTTTTCCATCTGCATCAATGAAATTGTGCCAGAGACCATCATCCCGGCACATATACAACAGGAACCGGGTCATTCCCCGAGCGATGGGAAGTAAATCCGTCCGTTTGTATTTCAATATTTCCGTTTCAAGCACTTCCATAAATCGACCGACATCGTCAACACAACTGACCCCTTCTCCAGCGGCTTCAACAGGTTTATAATCCGGAGCATCGGCGTAGATGTGGATAAAATATAATTGAGTCCCATCAACTTCCACACTGTCGACTAAATTGAGCGCATGGGAAAGGTTAATAGGCGATGATGGCTTTGGTTCAATTTTTTTATTACAAGAGATAAAAACAGAGAAGATCATCAGAGTAACACACAATTTTTTCATTTACACCAGCCAATCCTCTTTATCAAAGATGACATCGCTCTTCTCAATATAGGCTGCTCCAATTACAGTATCGGCGCCAGCGTAGATCACTACATAATTATCTTCGGTCTCCATGGTGGCGCAGCTGAAGATAACATTCGGCACAAAGCCGTTGATCTCCCAATCCAGTTCCGGCTCGATGACCGGTTGTGATTGCCGCGCCAATACATTACGGGGATTTTCCCGGTTCAGCAAAGCCACACCCAGGCGATATTGATTGTCTTCATCCACGGCATGATAAAAGAGCAACCAGCCGTCCGGATGATGAACCGGCGGTCCCGCGATCCCGATGCGTGTACACTGCCAATAACTCTCAGGCAATGTTGTCATAATTTTTGTGTGATTATAAAAGTTTTTAAAATCTCTGGTGGAACTGATCCAGATATCCGGATGGCGCCGATGAAGCAGAAGATATTCGCCATTGAAATTTTGCGGAAAAAATGCAGAGTTCTTATTTTCTTCGTCCAGCAATACTCCGTGACGCTCCCAGTTCACCATATCCTTACTCGTAGCCATGCAGATTCTGTAATCGCCGGGAAAGCGGTTCCCGAACCCGGTGTAAGTCATGTAGAATGTATCCTCGATTTTGACAATTCTCGGGTCTTCCGGTCCCCGTAACTCTTGAGGCACATTGTTTATTAAAATTGGTTTTGATAATCTATGCCAATTAATTAAATCCTTGCTAACTGCATAACCCAGATTATTAATATATTCACCACACTTTTCAATCCCGCCAATATCTGTGGCCCGGTAAATCATGTGGAAAAGCCCCTTCTCATAAACCGCCGCGCAATTGAAAACAGCGGCATTTTCCCATTTATGTTTTTCAATAGGTTTAAAAATCGGTTCCTTAGAAATTCGTGTTAATTTCATCATGTCTGAATACCTCGTCAAAAATGTTTTGCGGATTTTATAAACTCAACTAATTCTGATTTCGTCGGAAGAGCATCCGTGGCACCATATCGTGTCACCATGATCGCTCCGGCTCCATTGGCAAATTGTCCTATGGCATACATTTCCTCCTTGTTCAAATCTTCAGGTGTTTTGTCGGATTGAATAATTCCTGTTAATAGTCCGGCTAAAAAGGCATCTCCACACCCGGTTGAATCTTTTACTGCAACTTTATAAGCCGGAACCTCAACAGATGCATGTTGATTTTTCAAAAAGCATCCATCCTTTCCCCGCGTAATTGCAAGTATTTTTGTTTTATTAAAAAATAATTTCGGCACAGCTTTAGAAAGTGAGTTCTCCCCACTTAGAAAAAGGGCTTCTTCCAGGCTCATTTTCAATATTTGCACGTTAGACGCCACTGTTTTTAAGACGTTATAGGCATCTTCTTTGGTATTCCACAAGGATTCACGATAATTCGGATCGAATGATAAAAGTGTATTTGGCGATTCCAGAGAATTTATTAATTGTAAAAATACTTTTCGACTATCGGGCGTACATAATGGTAGTGAACCAAAATGGACGATATTGGCACGATTCAATCCATCTATAGAAAAATCCTGGAGACTTAATGCGCTATCTGCCGGACTTTTTTCCCAGAATTCAAATGACCGGTCGCCATCCTGGTCAATGCTCACAAACGCTAACCTGGTTTTGTGAAAAGGATCATCTTGCAGTAAATCAGTATTTACAGAGTATTCATTTAAATAATTGCGAAGGAATTTTCCGAAAGGATCCCGCCCGACTTTCCCGGCAAAAGCAACATTTAACCCGAGTTTTGCCATTCCGATGGTGACATTCGCAGGCGCCCCACCGGCGCATTTTTTAAAGTTTATGCTGTCAGTGAGAGCCTTTCCCGGTTCCTGGGAAATCAGATCGATTAATAACTCTCCCACGGATATAACGTCATAATAGATCATAAACTCAAATCAATAACTGTCTTTAAACTCTTCTGCTGAATCTGGTTTTTAAACGCCTCTTGAATAACATTTAACGGGAATGCACGAATATCCAGATCATCAAAATTAATTTTCCCGGAAGCGACCAGCTCTACAGCTGTCTTGAAAGTGAATGGGTTGAGAAAAGAACCCCGGATTGTTATATCTTTTCGAAAAATATCATAGGGTGAAATCGTCCACTTCTGATCTACAGAACTGACGCCGAAAATAATCAGTTTTCCACCATTTTTTACCAGTCGATATGCCTGATCAACCGCCGCAACGGAACCGACACATTCGATTACGACTTCCGCTCCACCCCGGGTGAATTTGATTATTTCTACGTCGGCATTTTTACCATTCGGATTGAAAACGGCATCGGCGCCTATTGCCCTGCATAATTCCCGGCGTTTGGCATCAGGTTCGACTATAATAATCTGGCGCGCCGCGGAAAGCCGGGCCAGTTTCAGCATCATTATTCCGATGACACCACCACCGACGATTGCAACAGAATCACCCGGTTGAATGTCCGCACATCGAAAACCGTAAATTACACAGGATAAGGGCTCCATCAGGGCCGCCTGAATCGGATTCATCAAAGGCGGTAATTTATAACACTGTTTTGCCGGAACCAGGCAATATTCGGCAAATCCGCCGTCGATATCAACTCCTAACGCTATCAGATTCTCGCAGAGATTTACCTTTCCCTTTCGGCAGTATTGACAATGTCCGCAAAAAATATTCGGATCCACACTGACAAAATCACTCTTTACAAGAGTCTGAACATTATTCCCACATTCTTCCACAACACCACAAAACTCATGTCCGAGGATTACAGGCGGTGAAGCGTGCGACTTCCCTGCAAGTATCTTGATATCGGTCCCACAGATGCCACAGGCAGAGACCTTTATTAAAACTTCATCGGCTGCCGGCTCTCGCAGCGAATAGTCGGTTAATTCCAGCGTTTTTCCGTCAAAAAGTGCTGCCTGCATCCGCCGCCTAATTTTTAAGTCCCGTGGTTGCCATACTTTCAATAAAATATCTCTGAAAAAATGCATAAACAATTACAATCGGAATTGCCAGTAATGCCGCCGCGGCCAGCTGCGAACTGATCTGGCTTTCAGCCTGTCCACCGACTTTAAACAGTGTTACCATCTGAGGCATTGTCATCAGTTCCCTGACCCGGACGACAATCAACGGCCAAAGCACATCGTTCCAGCTGCCCATAAATGATAGAATTCCAACGGTAATAATGACCGGTTTGGACAGAGGAAAAAATATCCGGAACAGAATCGCCAGATCGCTACAACCATCGATCCGGGCAGCGTCAATCAAATCCTGGGGAATATCCAGAAAAAACTGGCGGAAAAGCAGAATTCCGAACGTGCTGATCATGCCCGGCACAATCAGCGACAGATAGGTGTCCACCCATCCGAATTTTACCATCAGAATGTACATCGGAATCAGGGTAATCTGGAATGGAATGACCATAGTAAACAGGATAATCCCCAGAATCAGTTCACGCCCCCAAAAACGCAGACGTGAGAGCGCGTATCCGACAATTGATCCAAACATAACCGCCGAAAATGTCACACATGAAGAGACGAAAATACTATTCAGCAGCGCACGACCAATGGGGATTTTATTAAAAACCACCCGATAGTTATCCAGGGAAAAATTGGCGGACATCAACCCGATTTCGGCGATTTCCATTTCGGGCTTGAATGTCGCCGACAACATCCACAAAAAGGGATAGGCAAAGATTAGTCCGCCAAAAGTCATTGTGATATAGACCCAGATCCTACTTTTCTTTTCCAAAACTATTCTCTTTCAACAACTTTTTTCTGTATCAGGATGACCATGAGGATAACAAGGGCAAAGAAGAAACCCAGGGTTGCTGCGTATCCCATATGTCCAAAGTAAAAGGCCTGATTATAAATATAAAGCATCGCTGATAACGTGCTGTTCATCGGACCGCCACCGGTCATCACAAAGGGTTCAATAAACAGTGAAAAACCACCGATTGTCGATAAAATCACGACGAGCAACATCGTATTATTTAACGCCGGAAGGGTAATGTAAAAAAACCGTTGGATCGGTTTGGCGCCATCAATTTCAGCGGCTTCATAGAGATATTTGGGAATTCCCTGTAATCCAACAAGGAACAGGATGATATATAATCCCACATTTTTCCAGGTTGCCATGATGGCAATTGACGGCATGGCCCATTCGGGGCTGTTAATCCAGGGAATCCGGTAGAATCCGAACCTGGTTAAAATCAAATTCAGCAGGCCTGTTTCATAGGAATACAGTTGTTCCCAGAGAATCGTGATGACCACACCGGAAACGATAACCGGCAGGAAAAAGAGAGCCCTGAAAAATCCCCGGAATTTTATCTTTTTATTCAGTTGCATCGCAAAAAAAAGCGCCATCGCAATCTGCAGAGGGATATGAATTGCCAGGAAGACCAGCGTGTTGCGAATCGATTTGAAAAACTGAATGTCATGAAACAGCCGGTTAAAGTTCCGCAGACCAACCCATTCCATCGGTGTTACAATATTCCATTTGTGGAAGATGAGAAAAAAGGAAAAGGCTAACGGAAAAGCCACGAAAATGCAAAAATAGACCACATAGGGCATGCTCATCAGGTAGCCTGATTTTTCACTGGATTTTATCTTTTTGATTAAACTACTCACCTGGACCGGTTCCATTCCATAATTACTTTCGCCCGTCTGGCAGCATTTTCAACAGCCTGCGCCGGATCTCGTCGGTTAAATATCGCACAGGCTTCATATTCCTGTGAAATCGCGTCAAATATTTCCTTTAAGTCGGATACTCCATCCATTCCACGGGTATAGGGTGCCTGCTCTGCGAAGTAAACCAGGTTTGGATTTTCCTCAAAAAAGTCCTCAAACAATGGGTTTTCCGTTAAATCTTTCCGAATCGGAATCTGCAACGTAAACTCCAGCAATTTCAAGTCCGCTTCAGCGGTAACAAGGTATTTGGCAAATGCGTAAGTTGCTTCGGGATGCTTTGTTGTACCAAATATTGAAATGTTCTTAAAATCTCCAAATGTATATACCGGCCCTTCATAATCATCGGGAACCGGAACCGGAAATATTCCATACTCAAAACCCGGCGGTCTAAATTTCTCTACATGGGAAACATGCCAGGGGCCCGCGATCTGCGTGGCCAGTTTTCCCAGAATAAATGCATCGCCGATAAAGGTCGTTTTTGCAAAGAGGCCTTCCTTATAGATTTGCCGGAAAAAATCAAAAACCTTCACTGAGGCTTCATTATTAAAAATAATTTCAGAACCCTCAAAGAGTGTCTGTCCGCCTGAAGCGGCGATATAAAAGGTGTAATAATCAAAGAAACGCTGCCACCAGATCGGTTTCGTGTCCCGGTGAGAAAGCCAGACATCGAGGTTCCCATCACCATCCAAATCCCGGGTTATTTTTCGGCCCGCTTTTATATATTCTGAATAGGTTCGCGGAATAAAATCAACCCCGGCATCGCGAAATATATTTTTATTGTACACAATCATGATCGGATTGGTTTTCCAGGGTATCTGATAAAAATGCCCATCCGGCGCCAGGAAGGTTTTCAGCAAGTCTGCCGGCACCCGTTCGGAAATACAGTCCACAAAGTCGGGAAATTGATCCAGGCGAACCAATCCTCCTGACGCGATAAAATCATCCATGGCTCCGGGCCACATGTTTGAACAGATATCGGGGGTTGTGCCGGCTGCTATCGCCGCCAGCAGAACCTCTTCTGACGATTGACTGGCAGGTATAGGCTGCATTTTGACTTTGATGCTGTCATTGGCCGCATTCCATTGATCGACCAGATATTGAGCCAGATCGATTTCATCCTGGTTGGATGCACACCAGTACGTTATGTGGATTTTCGAATCCTTTTGCTGACCACCGTTTTGTTTTTTTTCACATAATTGGAAAACACACAACAGGCAAAACAAACCGATGACAGAGATGTGAATTTTTCTCAAGTTTCTTTTATGGTTTTTAATATTCATTTACAAGAAGTTCTGCCAATCCATTTTAAAATTCAAGTACCAGATCACAATCCGCATTACGGTGAATAAAATTCAACTGAATTTCCTTATAATCATTGTGTTCTATAACTGTCCAATTTTGATATCCGACACCATCCAAAGTTATTCGTTTCGGTGTCGTTGGTGATAGAATATTTGTCTTATTGGAATGCCCGGGAAAAGCCTTGAGTGACAGGGTTAATCGTCCTTTATTAAACCGACAGGATTTTAAAATTGCATCAGTGCTGTACAAATACGGGTGTTTTGGTTTTCCCAGTTGAATATCAACTTCTTTAATGTCAGCAATACTTTCGGGAAAGACCGCAGATGCAATGGTTTTATCATCATAACAAATTTCTTTTATTACACCTCCCTGACCTTCAATACTGACCAGCAACGGTTTACCATCAACATACAAAGTAAAATCACATTCCTTCTGATCATGTTCCAAAAAGGGATCAAGGGCAATATTCCAATCGTTTTCCACCACACCATAGAGTTGATACAGGCAATTGATATACCAGGCGCCCGCCCATAGAAATTGCGGTTTATCGACGGTTCCGTATTCGGACAAATCATCTTTGTTGGCATTGCGGACTTCATAATATGCCGGTTGACCATTCGGGCCTTCCATAACGCCATGAAGCGACATTGTGTTGGAAATAAATTCCGCAGCCGTCTCTTTTTCCCCATTGGCAATCAGAGCCATTGCATACCAGGCGTTGCCCTGCGGCCAGATACCGCCATTGAAATAATAATATTTAGCGCCGGCTTCGTTGCCGACGAACTTCATGAAATCGCCCCATTGCTCAAAATCCATGGGAAAGGCATTGTAAATGCCGACTTTTTTATCAACCATCTTTGACGTTGCGGTTTGCACCAGCTTGTTTTGCTTTTCCCCATCAAGCAGACCATAATGTGCCGCTAGTAGAGAACCAATATAGTAATGCTCATCCAGCGAACCGTCATTGTGATAATTCACAAGATAGTTCATATCGTCATTCCACAATTTCTCAATCAAAGCAGATTGCATATCTTCCGCCAGAGACGCATAATCCTGAACCCGGTCAAGATTCTTTTCCAGCACTGTTGAAAGAAAAATGTAATCCCGCAGGGTTTTAATCGCCAGAATTGTCATATAACTGCGCGGTCCGTAATTATGACCGATATCCCACCAGTCCGGGCGGTAAGACCACATAAGATTATCGTCTTCAAGGGTTTTTAAGGCGTTTTCCATACTAATTTTTAAATAGGGATATAGACGGCTCAGAAACTGAACATCGTTACTATGGCGCAAATAAGCCGCAGACACTATGATAAACCAGAAATTATTCCAGTTGTCCGAGCTGGCATATTCCGTCACATATTTCCCGTCTTTCCAGTAATAGGCATGCGGTATGATATTCTCTTCATTAGCGTGCCGAGTTATATAATCCAAATCCCGCTTAACACGGTCCAGGTCATAATTCACCGCCGCCAGATCAGTAACCAGTACATCGTGGGTAAAATAAAAGTTATACTCCGCCGGACAAGGCATCGGGACAATCTCCCCGTCGAGATAATGGGCATTTGCCACCATGACCGCTTTGGCATAAGCCACAGAATGATCGGTTTTGGGGCAGCCGGTTGCCATGATACTGTGAGTATAGGCTTTGTCAATCACATATTTCTCGTAATTGGTGATTTCTGCCCGGTAATTATTTTTCAAATATGAAACCAACGACCTGCTTTCGTTACCCTTCGAGGAACCGATAATCTGGACAATGTTCATTGTTTCGCCCGGCTTTAGCCGTTTCTGATAAATAAACTGAGAAACCGGTTTTTCCAGCTTGTCCTTTGAAATCCCTTTACGCTCGTCTTCTCTCTGCGGTGTATACAGGTTATCGATTTGACTATTAAGGTAAGTTGGCAGATCCCCGGCATTGGCTACAAAAACATCCGCGAAATCAGCGTCGGAATCATCGAAATGGGTGTAAATCGTTGAACTATCCAAATCGGTCCAGGCTTGTTCGATCGGACGAAAGGTATGGCAGGTTCGGATAGATGCCCATAAGCGTGTATCCAGTTGAAATTCCTCTGTTTTCTCGGATTCATTTGTGATTGTTATATTCAACACCATTGCCGGTTTATCTTTGCAAAACCGATAACCAGTTTTCACTGAATAATTGCGATAGGCATGATTAAACACGACTGAATATGGAGTAAGCTCAAATTCCGAAGCATCCCGGCCAATGCTGACCGCCGGATTATCACCGATTTTCAAATACCATTCCGCCACAAAGGAGCTGTCCCGGGTCCAGTAATCCCGGCTGTGATCAATGCTGTTTGCCACAGGATAGAAAAAACTGATCCGCTGCGGAATCATGCAGCTGTTATGAAATTCCACGCCCACATAAGGTCCACCGACTTCCAGTTTGGCGTCGCCTGTATATTGGACCGCTAATTTTTGATGTAAATCCGGTTTTTTTAACCCACAATTCACCATCATTGCAAACATAAAAATATTGATTAGGACTAATTTCAAAATCCGGCTCATTTCATTTTATCCTTTTTTATGATTGTTAATAAAACTAACCCGCAATTCACTCTCTGCCTGGTCATGAATCACGTTCATTCTGATTCTGTAAATATCATCAATATTTTCAAGTTCGTAATCTTCCACAACCTGATTATTGAATCGTATGGACGCCGGTTTTACAGGTGAAATTATGCTGATTTTATTCCTGTGTCCGGGAAATGCTTTCAAGCTCATAAAAAGGTGTTGATTCCAGCGATCATAGTCACAAGACAGAACAATCGATTCCGTGGATTCCAGATATGGATATTCCGGTAACCCGCAGGAAAATTGATAATTTGAATTGTCATTATTCTTTACAAATACCACCGATGCACATTCATCTCCATTATTCCGAACGGATTGAAGATAGTCTCCGTGTCCACTGATTGAAATCCTGTGTTTTTTTCCATTAAGCGCCAGATCAAACTCACATGTTTCCTGATCTTCCGGCAGAAATGGTTTCATTGAAACATTCCAGGTATTCTCTTCTATACCATAGAGATGATACAATGAATACAGATACCAGCCGGCCGCCCATAGAAAATTCGGTTTATCTATTTTTCCATAAACATCGGAATTAGTAAAATCGCT
>JAHIOG010000226.1 GCA_018895675.1 bacterium | reverse complement strand
GTAGCCCGTGAAATGGAGAAGCGGGGAAACTTTGATATTTATTTTTCGGCATATATAGACAAAAAACGTGCTGATTACCAATTGATAAAAGATGCCGTAAAGAATTTTTCAGGGAAATTCATCGATGCAGCCGACGAGAAATCAAGACGTAAGAATATTTTGGATCGCCATTTTGATATTATTGTATTTGGTAAGAGCGGTCATGCGGAACAGTATTGTTCATCCGATACATTGGCGATCTTATTGTACCATGGGATCGGAGTGAAAGCATGCTATTATACGGATTTTAATCCTCGAATAAATATTCGCTATGTAGAAGGTCAATATCGCTATGATGAATTAAAGCGCCGTGGCGTCTCAACAGAATTGGTTGTTACCGGATTTCCCAAGCTGGATCCGTTGTTTGATTCTGATAATCCGGAACACCGGGATGACGACCTGATTCTTGATCCTTCTAAACCGACGATTCTCTATGCTCCCACCTTTTATCCCAGCTCGATTGAAATATTCGGCGAATCCATTGCTGAATTGACCAGTGACTATAATCTGATTGTGAAATTGCATCATTTTTCATGGATATTGGATAAATACAGACACCAGAAATTGTTATTTATGGATTTGGCGGAAAAGTACTCCCATGTTCAACTTTTAATGCCTGAAAAATACAACATTATTCCCTATTTCAAGCGGGCTGATTTTTTATTGACGGAAGCATCTTCTACTGCATTTGAATTTCTGGCTGCCGGCAGACCGGTTATTATTTGTGATTTTCACCATTTGAGGATTAAACACCGAATATTGAATCGGTGGTTTCGCAAAAGTCGGATGGATAATGAAATCCAGCAATATTTAGGTTTTGCAAATCATGTTAATACTCCAGCTCAATTACCAGAGGTGTTGGGGAGAGCGATAGAGGAGAAGGATTGTTTTTCCAGGCGCGCCGGGGAAATTTCGGAAGAGTTTTTAGGCGTTCTTGATGGAAATGCCAGCAAGCGAATTGTGGACGATATTCTAAAACGGTTCTGAAAAAAATATGCGACGATATCTTCATTTTATAACAAAACCATATTCACTAAGCGTAATCCAGGCGCTCGTTGAAGAGATAGAACGAGGGCACTGGGGTGATTCACTAATATTTTTGCCGCCCGTGTTGAAGAAATATATCCGCAACGATATGCATTATACAACATCCATAGAAGAAGCCGGTTCATTTGATCCGGATGTTGTATTTGTGCCGGGAAATGTTGTTCATGATAAAATTCCCGGACTAAAAGTTCAGGTGTTTCATGGTATTTGTGAAGAAAAGGGCGGACATTACAAGATAACCGGTTTTTTTGATCTTTATTGCACCAGCGGTCCGTTAATAACACGGAAATTTAAATCTCTTGCTGCAAAACATGGTTATTTTCATGTTATTGAGACAGGTTGGGCTAAAGTCGATCTCCTGATGAATCCCTATAACCGTGCAGAAATACTCATGAAGTTGGGAGTGCGTCCGGAAAACAGGATAATTCTGTACGCGCCAACGTTTAGCCCGAAGTATAAATCTTCAGATAAACTATTTCCTGCATTACAGTCAATGATTAAGCGCGATGAAACCTGGATTATTAAATTTCATGATCTCATGGATAAGGAAGACGTGCTGCGGTTCAAAAAGTTGGATAACGTGCTGATTTGGAACGATCCGGACAATATCCCGCTACTGCAAGCAGCTGACGTGCTTATTTCTGATACATCTTCGATTGTATATGAATTCATGCTTTTGGATAAGCCGGTGATCACAATCGATGCCAGAGTCCGATTGGAAAAAGGAACAAATATTCATGATGTCGAAGATCTGCGGACCGCAATTGATAAATCCGTTTCAAATCCGGAAGAATATTCGGCAAACCGAAAAAATGTATTACGGGAGATACAACCGTACGCAGATCGGGCAAATGCAAAACGAGTATTAGAAGCAGCAGAGACGATGTTTACGTCGGATATTTTGACAAAATTAAGCAAAAAACCTTGGAACCTGTACCGGAGATACCAGGTACGCAAGTTGTTAAACAATTGGTGGTAATGAATGTTAAAATCGTCATATACCGGTCCTTCGCTTAGCCACTATCAATTCGAAGGCTTGAGAAATAAGGGCTGGGTGATCGAACGCGCGATTGAGGTGTATAAACATCATCCAAATGCGGTCGTCCTCATAGAACTTGATGTCGGTATCCGCTTTCAAAAACTAGTCGTGAAGAACTTTGGTTGGCGGAATACAATTTCAATGTTTTTCAGTCCCTTTATGAGATCGCGGGCTCAAAAATCATGGGATGCGTCTAAGTGGTTGTTGGAAGCCGGTGTTCCTGTTCCAAAACCCATAGCCGTCTATACAGCCCGCCAGTTGGGATTTATCGATCAGAACTTTTTTATTACTGAATACATTGGAAAAAATCAAAAGTCTCGTCGAATACTGCGGAATGAAATTATTGAATTTGAAAAAAAACAGTTAATTGTGCAAAAAATGGGTGAAATGGTATTTGCGATGCACAACGCAGGAATGATCCACAATGATTTAACGCAGGGAAATTTTCTGGTAAAAGATGGCGACTATGAAGATATCTATCTGGTTGATTTAAACCGGCTTGTGCGGAAATCCAGGATTACAATAGCCGAGCGAATGTATGATATATCAAAAATGAATTTATGCAGTTGTAATTTGGAACATGATCACGCTGACTGTCTCTGGTTATATTTTTTGTTAGCTTATGAGCCGGAACAAGCTGAATACAATCTTATGTATTTGAGAAAAGCAATTGTCAAAAACCGGATGCGTCGCAGAGCAAAAAAGATAAAAAAGGGTCGCGAGAAATAGAGGAATCTGGATTGGGAATTTATATTAAAAAATATAGAATTATTTCTTTTTTCATAATTAGCTTTCTGTC
>JAHIOG010000225.1 GCA_018895675.1 bacterium | reverse complement strand
TCTTCAATGGCTTCACGCAAAGAATAGCGGGAGATGACATCTGTAAAATATTCATCACCGATATAACAAGTGCCCGATAGTCCCACGATATACTTGAAATCAAATTCTTCATCGACCAAAAACTCTTTCCACTTTTTGAACGTTTTCCCTGTCTGGTTGTACACATGATGGGTTTCATCATTTATAACCACTGTTCTTTCGCCTTTTCCTGCAAGACTTTCACGAATCGAAGATTTGACATGTTCGTAAAGCGCATGGCAGTTTTCCACGCAGATCGTTCCTGTGGTAATGCTTTCGGTGGCGTTGATAATATGGGGATTTTTAATTATGGCATTATCGGGTAGAAGATTCCATAATGCATCGTCTCCCGAAAGTTGTTTGAATTTTTCCTTGAGTCCGTCTTCAATCGTCGTAGAGGGGCAAACAACCAGCACATGATCCACCACACCCTCGGCTAACATGATTCTGGCGATACCGTAAATGACATAACTTTTTCCCGTGCCCGTCGCCAGGTCGAGCGAGCAGGATAATTTATTGTGAATTTGCAAATGTTTCTTAAACTGATCAATTGTGCCATATAATGTTTGCAAACTAACATTGGAGTGATAATTCTCTTCTGCCAGTTCGGTTAAATTTTTGTAATTGTTTCCCAAAAAATAGAAAAGCGTACTGCGAATAGCGTTTTTTTGATATTCCCGCTCGCCGCACAGGGCATCCAGGAAAGCCTCGTATTTATTCGGATCAAACCTCTTGGGATCGTAGTTGGGGGATACCTTGAGGACTAAATCCTTATTCTGAAAGGTCTGGCGCTCAAGCATGGCTATTTACTCTTTTTTTCTTCCTTTATGATTTTCATTTCGATAAGTCTCTGTTTTTCATGTTCTATCTCTGCTTTCAAGACCTCAGGGTCAGGCAGTTGCAATTTATATTTTGAGGCAAATATACTGTTACTCATTCCGCCCAGTGTGCGTACTCAACGACGGTCTTCTTTTTGTCAGCACAGAGTATCAAGCCTACCGGGTCATTTTCTACGGGGAGCTTCTCCCTGTCTTTCAAATAATTCAAATAAAGGTTCATCTGTCCAGCATCAGCATGTGTAAATTCACCAATTTTCAAATCTATGGCAACAAGACATCTAAGGATTCGATGATAGAGAAGTAGGTCAAGACGGTAATGGCTTCCCTCAAGTGTTATTCTCTTTTGCCTTGCAACAAAGGTAAAGCCGATTCCCAATTCAAGAAGAAAATGTTCAAGATGCTTAATTAGTGCCTCTTCAAGTTGAGATTCTGAATATTCATCTTTCAATCCAAGGAATTCAAGAATATAAGGGTCTTTGATTTCATCTTCCGGTTTAAGGATGATAGGTTTTTCGTGGGCCTTGGCAATAACCGCCATCTTGCGTTTTGACAAAGCAGTTCTTTCATAAAGCATGGACTGAATCTGTCTATCGAGTTGCCTTACTGACCAGTTTCCCCGGATGCAGTCTGCTTCATAGAACTCTCTTTTAAATGGTTCATCAAGACGCATAAGCAGACGATAATGAGACCATGAAAGGGGAAAAAAGTCGTTGAAAAATTCTATAGACACCGACTGAAGTTTTTTAGGTAACACCTGTGCAGGAATCAATTCGCTACCCAGTGTGTGTCGAATTTCTGATTCTTTAGATTTTTCAGAATTCCGCGACAGTGTTTCGGATTTCTGTTCTTCTAATTTCCGAGACACTGTCTCGGAAATGTTAATTGGATAGTTCAAATAAAAACTTCGCATTGCTTCAAGATTATCCGGTGAAAAACCACGTCCAAATCTCTTATTTAGGTCTTGAGATAACTTTTGGAGTAGTTCTTTTCCATATTCTGCCCTTTCCTTCCCCTTCTGCTCATATTCAACAATTCTTCTGCCCATAAGCCAGTATGTGGCTACCAGAGCAGTATTAACATACCGCACCGCCGCCGTGCGTCCCTGCTTAATGAGAGAGGCAAGGTCGGTGATGAGGGTTGAATAGTTTTGTGCCTTAATGACTTTTTTCATTTTATGAAATCCATAAAATTTCTCTCTAATTTTGTCATCTATCCTTACTCTTAAAGTCCTTCAAACTCTTGATCTCCCGATATTCGTTACCGTAAATATCAAGATAAATGATCATCATCTGCCCTTTTATTTCCTCTACAGGCAGAAACACTTTCCAGCCATTCTTCTCGATCTCGCTGGCATAATAGACCTTATCCAGATTAAAAATATCGCCATCATAATTGAAATCCACCATAATCATTGATATTGATTCTCGATTTTCAAGTTGACTTGCACCTTTTAGCATAGCTTCGCTTTTGAAGGTCTTGATTGTAATTGCGGCATATTCCAGCAGTTGATCTTTGGGTTTTTCAATGGAATAAGTACATTCCACTTTGGGTTGCCTGATAAAATCGAATCCCACGGCATCAACTGTATCGTTTACCTGGCTTTCATCAATCGGTTGTTTGATGGCTTCAAAATCCCGATTATGCAATTCGTTAATAATTGAATAAGGGATGCGCAAGATATAATAGCGCACCGAGCCTTTTTCGATATAGTCCTCTAAAAACATCACGCTGGCAGCAGGGGCAATGATAAAAAACTGTTTGCCAACTTTTGAGCCAAGCATGGCATGAAGATCATCAATAAATCCGTAATCCAAAACTACCCCGCCGTCCTGCTGGTAATTGAACACAAGCACGTCCGAGCGTCCCCTGTAACCATCCAGTTCAATTCCTGACACAGTATGTTTAGAATCCCTGCAATTGAACAGGTGCAACGCAAAAAGACGCCAGTCTTTCCACGGCAGTTGTTTTAATTTAGAGAAATCATACAGACCGGCATGGTATAACGTAAACGGTTTGGACTTTAACTTTTTGCCTTTGTTCCCTATTTCGCTTTTCAAATTGAGCATGCGTTTTTGAATTGTGTAGATCGCCAGTTTGCCACAGTCAATGCCAATCCAGCGGCGGCCTAACTTCTCTGCAACTGCAAGTGTAGTGCCTGATCCTGCAAAAGCATCAAGAATTAAATCACCCTTGTTTGAAGATGCTTTAATGATTCTTTCCAAAAGGGCCTCTGGTTTTTGGGTAGGATATTCAAGGATCTCTTCATTTGCTCCTTGTAAATTTGTAATATCATCCCATAAGTTATTTGCTAATCTTCCTTCATTTTCTCTCTCATTCCAATAGGCTTTTTCAGATAAAGTGTTTCCATTAAAATAAAGCCTATCATCAGTTTCAAGTGCCTTTAATTTTTCATATTTCATGCGCCACCCTTTTTTAGGACATTTCCAGACTTTTCCCGTGTTATCAATATAGTCATAAGTTGTTTCTGGTCCCGGACCGCCAGTTTTTTGTAATGGGTAAAGCCTGTATTTGCCTCTTCCACCTCCATCGTCTTTGTTATACATGGCCTTTGTAGATTCAGAAAGGGGTTTATAAGTTGGATTTAAAAGATAACCGCCTGATTTTGAATACCATAAAATATAGTCGGTATCTTTTGAAAAGTTTTTTGAAACCGTTTTTCCACTTGAACTCCTAAGCCATGTTATCGCGTTACGAAAATTTTCTTCTCTAAATATTTCATCTAAGATAATCTTAATGTAGTGCTCTTTTTTCTGATCCAAATGCACATAGATACTCCCATCTTCACTCAACAACTCTCTTAAAAAAATAAGCCTTTTTCTTAAAAATTCAATGAATTTTGCCCCAGCAATTTTATCTTGATATGCCTTCTGATCTTGACTCCCACGAAATTCCTTTTTCGTGGAAAAAGGTGGATCAATATAAATGAGTTTCACCCGTCCTTTTACATCTGGATCATCAAGTAGAGATTTCATTATCTGCAAATTATCGCCAAAAATAAGTTTATTTGTCCACCTGCCTGCGCCATTGCTGCGGCAGGCAGGGTCATCGCCGTTTTTACCAAAGGTCTTTATGGGCTGTAAAGGAACTGCCATTGTATCTGCTAAAATATCTTCTTCCCGCTCTTTACCCGCATACACAAGTTCATATTCTTTTTTTTCGGGTGGGAAAAGGATATGTTTGTAATCCAAAGACAGGTCTTCGCCTGATTCTAAAATTTCAATAATTCTTTGTCGCTCTTTTTCCGATAGTATAGACACTGGTTCGCCTCCAGATAATATTTAATTTATTGCTGCCATTTCATACTCTTCAATTAAACCATCATCAGCAAAACTATAATATGTATTTTCACCAATTATTACATGATCAAAAATTCTTATTTCCATAGCCCTAGAGGCAGTAACTAAATCTTTTGTCAATATTTTGTCTGCTTCGCTTGGTTCCACATTCCCAGATGGATGATTATGCGCCAAAATAATTGCAGGCGCCAGGTATTTCAACGCTGTCAATAAAATTTCCCGAATCGATGGATTTACCCGATCTACCGTTCCCAAATCAATATCAATCACCTCCGAAATATGATTTCCTTTATCGAGCAAAACAACTTTAAATAACTCTTTCTTTAAATCACGCATTAAAGGTATTAAAAACTCAACTAAATCAGCAGACGATTTCACCACTCCGTGAAATGCTTTTTCTTCACTCATCATCCGCCGCCCCAATTCAATTGCAGCCTTAATTTGGGCAACTTTAGCATCCTTCAAACCTGCAATCTCTTTGAATTCAGAAATATCCACACCGCTCATCGCACGCAATGATT
>JAHIOG010000224.1 GCA_018895675.1 bacterium | reverse complement strand
GGCAGTTGAACCGTTTAAGTTATAATAAATTTCCTTTATCCCCGAACTTACGCCGTTTGATATCGGGTCAATAGCGGTCAATACAATGGAACTTCCGGCATTTATATAAGTTCTTTCCTCTCCGCTCTCCCCCACACCCTCCCCGTCCCGCCAAAGGCGGGATACCCTGTATTCTGTTATCGGCGCTGTTCCGTCAACATAAATTGTCGTTGATTTGGCAATTTCTATATTTCCGGCATTGTCCACAGAATAATAGGAAATCAAATACTTCCCGTCATCAACTAAATTTATAGGCTCGCTGTATGTTCCACTGCTTATCAGTATCCCTTCGAGTCCCGAATCTCCAGACCCAAACCCCGAACTATATTCTACCCTGTATTCGCTATATGCAACCCCCGTGCTTGTTCCATAAACTACAGGCTCATAAACCGTCAAACTTATTGATGATTTCCCGTTTATATAAGTGTTCCCGCCTGCCGCCTGATACCTGTCACCTATTACCTCTAATATCGTTATTGACGCTGTTCTATCTTTCACCAATCCAAATACACCAAAAATAGAAACTATTTGAGTTATAGGCACAGTAATTCTATTGTTGTTAAAATCAAAAACTTGATTATCAAGTTTTACCCAGCCTATATCAGCAAAGTATTCATATATCGCTATATCTTCTTCTAAAAGCCCCAAATCCGCAAGCGTTGTTGTTGAATAATAAAAAGTTAAACTTGCCGGCGGCTCATAAATTCCTTCAGGGCCTATCTCATACAAATTGCTTGCAAGCGTTAAGCCCTGCTCCGCGGCGGTTGATAAAACAATAGTTCCTACTTCTGAAACCGTGCTTAAATAAACAAGCGTAGGCTCAATAAAAGCTGAAAACGAAACTTCAGGATTGCCATTGATTGTTATAGTGCTCACTATAATTTTAGGAGTTTTTAAAGTTGTGTCATATCCAAGATTCGTGTAGACTGTTTCTATACCCTCCAAACCTATTGCTTTAACTCTTGCATAATATATGGTTTTGCTATTTAGCCCCGTAAAAGTAAAATTATCCTGATTTGTATACCCACTGTTAATTACCTGAGCGGAAAAATCTTTATATGGCGATATCTCCGCAACATATATCGTTTCGGCAGAATTATTGTTAACAAGCCAATTAACCGTAAATGAACTTATTCCAATATTAGTGAAAATGCCTGCTCTTACTGGTTCAAACATTAACACTCTATTATTTAAAGTGTCGGCAACCCATAATCTTCCTTGTGCATCCGATGTTACAAAACCGGATGCTTCTACCCCCACAGGAAGATTAAAACTTGCTTGCATATTCATATTGAATGTGGAATTAAAATCATTTTGCCCCAAAACAAGCGAAGCATCCATGCCATTGGAAAATGGCGATCTGTATTTCAAAACTCTATCATCATAAGCATCTGCCACATATAAATTGTTGTAATTGTCAAATTTTAAACTTGCCGGACCATTTAAACTGCTGGAGTTGGGCTCCTGCAGTCCGGTTATACTATTATTTTCTGTAAAATTTTTCTGTCCCAAAACTAAGGAGGCGCTCATGCCTGTAAAAAAAGGCGGAATATATTTGAGCACGCGATTACTGCTAAAATCAGCAATCCACATATTATCTTCAGAATCAAATTCCACATCCATCGGTGACTTTAAATTTCTTTCACTTGGAAAAAAAGGGTATCCTGTGCGGCATGTGATAAAATCCATCTGCCCTATCACCATATCGGCATTCATTCCCATTGAAAATGGAGGTGAAAATCTCAGTACCCGATTATTATCAAAATCCGCAACCCAAAGCGCGTCATCTTTGTCAAAATTAATTTCACTCCAAGCACCAACATTTAGTTTATTTTGAGCGCAACCTCCGCCGTATAAATAAAAATTTTCAACCCCAATTACCATATCCGCGCTCATTCCATTTGAAAATGGCAAACTGAATCTCAAAATTCGGCCTATCATAGTAACCCATAAATTTCCAGCCGCATCAAAAGCCATACCGCTAGGATACGGAGTAATAGAAGCTGATAGACGCACATAGTCCTTACTATAAAAATTATCATGACCTATTACCAAATCAGCGGACATTCCATTACTAAACGGAGAAGGGAATCTCAGTATCCTATTGTTGCTGCGGTCAGAAATCCACAGATTACCGTTTTTATCAAATACCAAAGCAGCCGGAGAACCTAATTTATCGGAAGCTGTTCCGTAGCTTGTTGTTGCAAAATCACTCTGCCCAATTACCAATGAGGCATTTTGCCCGAAATCAAAAACCTCTATGGCTTCGGGCAAATTCGCGAAAGTTACAGCTTCGGAGATTGAGCTTTCATCAATAGTATCGCCATAAGCTCTTAAAAAATTTGAGTATCGAGCATTAGGAATAAGATTTGCTTGAATATAATAGGTCGCGCTCTCGGTCAGTACCGGAGATATTGCTCCACCCGAAGAAGAAAATATCTGATATGCTGTGGCATTTTCTTTAAGATTCCATGCCCAACTAATAGAAGTCGGCGATTGCGCAATTCCATTAAAATCGAACGAAAAACTTGGCTCAACCACAACAATAGTCACGCTTTTTACTTCTTCATTGCCTACATTGTCTTCGGAAAGGTAATAAACCGTATGCGTTCCCGCGCTAAGCGTAAAGGGTAAGGTATAACCGGGATTTTCGCATGTGCCTTGCGGCGCATTATCATCTTCAATAATGTCTTCGCATTCTTCCATGGTTTTGTCTATTAAAAATGAGATATCATACATGCCGCTCGCTACGCCGTTCACCACAGGGTCAATCGCTGTCAATGTTACGGAGTCTGTTGCTGTTATGTAAACTCTTTCGCCATCCGCTATCTGCTCGCCTCTAACCTCTGCCGTTGTTACCGGGGCAGTGCCGTCAACAAATATAGATGTTGATTTTGTATTTTCAAAATTTCCTGCATTATCCACGCTACCATAATAGACCGTATGCGCTCCCTCAGTTAAAGAAAATATGGATTGGTAAATTGGATTTGAACAAGTCCCATTTGCATCCAAAGGATTATAGGCAGTTTTCAAACAATTAAAATCAGGAGATATGTCTTTTAAATATAAGGTAAATGCTGGTTGATTTTTAAGAGGATAATCAATACCCTCTAATGTAATCATCATTCCGGTTGAAATATAAACTTCAGCATCCTTAAAAAACACCGCACTTGAATATGAAAGAGTTGTTTCGGGATACATTATGTCTTCGGATGGAATATGTTGACTACTGACCAAAACAGCAAACAATGAATGCAATTTAGAAACTTCTGCATTTATTTCATTTTTTTCCGTATCCAGAATATTTCTCGGAACTTTAAACATCAAAGAACTATCAACGGAAAATTCATACAGCTCCAGATCATTTTCTGTAACATTCAATGCGGCGAGCTTTGTTTCATCATAACGCATTTTAACATGCGCATTAGGTGAAAATTCGGTATTATCAGGTCCTACAAAATACATATTTCCAACCGGAATTTTATTATTATCCTTAAGCCATTTCACTATCTTTTGATTAAAAAGGGAACTTTCCGCTATTTTTTCACTGCTCACTATGGCTTCATTTGAGATAAACTCAATTTCTGGGTTTCCCGCAATAGTTTCAAAGCTTTGAATTGTATTGGGTGTTGAATAAGCCGGAGCGATTATTATAAATCTGGAAAATGAAGTAATATTAGCTGAAACTTTTTTATTTATCGTATCTACGGTTGTAGATAATTCTTCATACAAGCCTTGCGCTGAATCTATGACTTTTGCAATCTTTATCTGGCTTTCCTGAAGGGAAGACATCCCCTCTAATTCATAGGCAAAAGTTATAATCGCATTATCAAACTCTATGTTTGAATTAATATCAAAAATATTATTTTTTGGCAATGAAACATATCCCAAAGGAGGCAAATCATATCCAATTGACATTCCAATATTCCCAGCAGTTGTAATTTGATCAAAAGCAATTGTTACATTTGAACCCAAAGGCACAGATATATTGCTTTCTGACACCATATATGGATCTATTGAATAATAATAGACAGGATTTACTTTTGTTCCATCAAATGCTGGAGAACCAGAACCTTCCGGACTAACCTCATAACCTTGGGGACACATCCCTTCACTATCACTTGGGTCACACATTTGTCGAACCACGCTTGATGGCGGGGGATTTTTTAAAACTAATTTGGATTGAGCATACTGTTTTAATGGAATCACTCTGTTGGGATAACTTTGTTCTGTATAACAAATACACGGGTGCTGAAAACTACAACTACAATTTTCTTCCGGTATATTCTCACCATCGGCAAAAAAATAATGCCTTTTTGCTATCTGAATAAATTCTCCGTCCGACACATCTTCCTCATCGCCGGTTCTCAGATATAATTCAACATCGCCTATATCTTGCCTATCCCCAATTGATATATTAAATAAGGTGGGTAAATCGCCCTTTGGATTAGTCCAAGTAACAAAAAATGGATTTTGTATAATTCCATAGGGCAATTTATAAATGTGCGGGAACACTACTCCTGGAATTAAATTTTCATTGGAATATATATCAATCGGATTTGAAGTAAAATTTCCTTCCCTTGCATCCGCTTGAAGACATATATTATTGTGAGGACTTAAATATGTGTTTGTATAAACTCCCTCAGAACTGGAAGTCGCTTGTGAATCCGGTCTTAAATTAAAAATCGTTTGAACCGCATTTCCTCCCGTGTCCCATACTTTAGCAAGATAATCGGGGCTATCATAAGAATATATTGAACTACTTATTCCTAAGTCAAAAACTACGGTTGTGGATGATAATACTTCCGCTATTTGAGAACTTTTTATAATACGTGGATCCGCTTCACTGGGCACTATTTCAAATAATTCTATTCTATCTAAAGATATTGAGGATACTCCATTAATTGCAATTTTACATCCGTACTCAATCCAATATGGATTCTCTTCCGTGGAATGAAAAGTATAATCATAAATTGCGGAGGACGGTGTTGATACTGATATTTCAAGGCTTCCTATTCTAAACGGCGCAATAGTCTCATTGCCTACCGCGTCAACAGCTCTTACTACATACTGTCCTAATTCCATATTCTCAAAAGCCACATCCGTACTTATAACAGGTGGATCAAATTCCCAATTAATTAAATTATCGCTTGGGCCGGTGATTGTAACTGTGGATATTCCGCTTCCTGCGTCATTAAACACAAAATTATGATTTAGCTCCAATGTTGAAGGATTTAATGTTGTGGTTCCACTGAAATTATCATATAACGATATTGACTGAACGGATACAACAGGCGATGAACTGTCTATTCTAAATTTACTTTCAACCAAAGTTTGATTACCATTAACATCGCGCAAATCCGCTATAAGCGTATGTTCGCCATCGAGAAGGTTTAAATCTGAGAATTTCTGTGAAAATATAAATCTGTCAAGTCCCGGCTGATTATCAGACTTTGTTAAATCGGCATCAAGAGGTATAATACCCGTAGTACTACCATTACTTTGTGTGACATTGATTTTTGTTCCCCCTCTTTCTTTATCTTCCCTGCCTCCATAACTGAATGTCGGATCACCCGCTTTGCCTAAATGATGCAACCGACCATCGCTTGCCCTTACCCATAAAGTAAGTTTATCAACATCATATCCATCAGTAGATTCTACACGCACTTTTATCGGATAATTGGGGTCTTCCAATTCGAAAGGGGCAAACAAATGACCATCAAGAGGTTTTTCTATGACCGCCGTAGCCAATGTATCGAGAGGATGCTGTAAATACAAGAAAGGGTTATCATTAGGATAATTCAATCCCAGATGAAGATGAGTATATAATGGTGTAGGATTTGCATTTCCCATTGGCGCAATGTCATCTAAAGTGGAAACATGTTTGCTGGTTACAATAAGTGAATCATTTGTATTTAGAAAATTACCATTTATTTTAATCCAACTGTTTGCAATGACGGAAAATATTTTTATTGATTCGGTTCTTGTATCATCTTTCCATAAAATTACTATATTTCCCTTAGTCTCTTTCCCATCAAAAATATTTATATGCGCTGCACCAAGTCTTAATTCCCATACCCTATTGGAATCTTTTTCGGGAGTTACCATACTGGTGGTAGAACTGGAAACACTGAAAATATGCCCATATAGCCAATTGTGCCCTTCTTCATATCCCTTTACATCAATATTGTAAAAATCACCCCTGCTCACAATATTTGTAATATATCCACTTTCAACCGACGAAATGGGCGTTCCCATGTCGGTATCGCCAACACCAGCGCTATAATCTATTCCTTCATGAAAATCATATCCAGGCAAACTACGCGGGCCATAATCTGAAGTTATTATCCAGTTAGACCATTTTTGCGGCAGTGGTATAGATTGACTATTACCCTTAGTATTCCAGATTAAACACAAAGCCAAAATTAATATCAGCCTTTTCATTTTATGGCCTCAAATTCCTTGGTCTTAAGGTCTATATATTCGGGCCCTTTTATAAAATTGTAGCCCACTTCTACTATTCCATCATTTGAAATACGGTAAACATAACTTCCATCATTATTGAAAACAAAATATCTCCTAGATTCCAAATCGAAAAAAATGGGGATATTGGTGTAATTCTTGGTATCGGTAAAGGACGCCGATGCGTATCTGCCATTGGGAGACACATGGATATTACCATCAATTCCATATTTTCTTATATTGTCATTGTCTGGAAATCTTAATATTTCATTTCCGTTTTTATCATAAACCGCTAAACCAAATTTTGTATCTCTGTCCTTGCAATGTGTTTCAAAAGCACCTATTTCTCTTAATATTGTTCTTCCATTGTTTGAAACTGCAAAACCATCGACAATTTTACACGAGGGAAACTCTTTTTTCCACAATATTTCACCATGCGAATTATAAAAATTTATAATGTGAGTGGGAGCTTCTGCATAACTCAAAACATTATCTTCTATTAAAATCGCATGTTTGCCATTTTCCGAAGCCTCAGCTTTCTTTTTAATAACCCTGGTCCATACACCAATTACTTTTTCATCCTTTTTAGGCTTGTATGTTTTTGTAGCCAAAGATATCTCTTTTTTTACTTTTCCTTCTTCATCATAAAATCTAAGTCTTGGATTGGACAACTTTTTAAATGTGCGAATTTTATTTTTTTCTTCTTTGAACTTTTTTATTAATTTTTCACCTTTTACCTCCCATTGCGCCTTAAGACCAAGTTTTTTTAATATTTTTCGATCCAATTTCGATGATTCTTTCATCCATTTTATACTGGATTCATAGACAAATTTTTTCTTAATCTCTTTTCCATTATCGTCATACAAAACGATCTCGCTGTCTTCTAGAGATATACGAGACTCACTTTTTTTTATATCAGACTTTTTTTGTTCTTTATTTCCTTTTGTTTGAGCAAAAACATTATTTCCCGCAAAAAATAAAGTCATTCCCATTATAATCGATATTAAATTTTTCATTGTAATTCTCCCAATATATTGTAAAAGGGGACGGTTCTAATTCTTTTGTGGTTTCCGTGGCCGGCCAGGTCCCTTTTCTATATTCTTAACCCCAAATCTCTTTTCCATCTCTTTTATAAAACTTTCTCCACCTAAAAACCTATTGTTAAAATTTATCTTCACTCCTTCCTTAAG
>JAHIOG010000223.1 GCA_018895675.1 bacterium | reverse complement strand
GATCCGGGCTGGGTTACCGGTACGTCATACGGTATTATCGGACCCTGGAGCATGGGAATTACCCAATGCGTTATGGATGTGGGGTTTTCTGCGGAAAACTGGTATAAATTCATTGAGAAACATAAAGTAACCATGTGGTATTCCGCCCCCACAGCAATCCGCTCCTTAATGAAAGCCGGCGACGAGGTTGTAAAAAAACACAATTTGTCTTCGCTGCGTCACCTGGCAAGTGTGGGCGAGCCCCTGAACGCCGAAGCGGTAATCTGGTCGGAAAAAGTATTTGGAAAACCATTTCTGGATACCTATTGGCAAACAGAAACAGGCTCTATAATGCTCACGAACTTTCCCGGTATGAAGATCAAGCCGGGCTCGATGGGAAAAGCTTTTCCGGGAATTACAGCGACCGTTGTTGATACAAAAACATTTAAGCCCATTCAGGAAGTCGGGAAGATTGGTTTGATCGCCTTCAAACCCGGCTGGCCAGCCATGATGAGAACATACTGGAATAACGAAGCAACCTACAAATCCAAATTTACAAATGGATGGTATCTGCCCGGAGACAGGGCATATATTGACCATGATGGCTATTTCTGGTTCGTTGGTCGTGATGACGATGTGATCAATACCGGTGGGCATCTGGTCAGTCCGTTTGAAGTGGAATCGGCGCTGCTGGAACATGAAGCCGTTGCCGAATCAGCCGTGGTTGCCAAGCCGGACGAAGTGAATATGGAAGTTGTGAAAGCTTTTGTGATGCTTAATGCCGGCTATGTGGCGGACGATATGCTGGAACTTAATATTATGAACTTTATTCGTAAAAAACTTTCTCCGCTGGCGATGCCCCAGGAGATAGAATATGTGAAGACCCTGCCTAAAACCCGCAGTGGTAAGATCATGAGACGGCTTCTGCACGCCAGAGAATGGGGCGAGGAAATCGGCGATACGTCCACTCTGGAAGATGATGAATAGAACATTTAAATAATTAAGCAAACGAAAAATTAATAATAAAAGTTACTTAATAGAAAAAATTATTTTTGAAAATTGATTGTAAAGTTCAAAAAGTATTAACCACCCCTTAATCCCCTCCTTAGTAAGGAGGGGACCGAGGGGAGGTAATTTGAAAAGCAAAACTAATGACTAAAGTTTATAATAGAAAAACAGAATCAACCTGTCTGTCGATAGGCAGGAAAGAAGAAAAGCGCTAAGAAAGAGTATGCCAGAAGCTGAAATTATTTTATGGTCTAAACTCAAAGGGAAACAAATTTATGGTTATAAATTTCGCAGGCAATACGGTGTTGGTTCTTATGTAATTGATTTCTATTGTCAAGAATTGAAATTGGCTATCGAAGTGGATGGTATGAGCCATTTTCAATGGGGATCGGAAACTCGAGACAGTGAAAGACAGCAATTTATAGAAAATTATGGTATTCAGTTTCTAAGGTGCATAAATACTGATATTTACGAAAATTTTGACGGAGTCATTGAAAAAATAGGAGAGACTATTCATGAGATAGAAAGGAAAAGGAATGTTTTAAATTCCCCCTTAGAAAAGGGGGCCGTTCTGTTGAATTCTAAAGATTAATTTTTATACGAAATTTAAATTAATAGCAAAATAGGAGAGAAAAAAAATGGAAGAGATCAGAGATGTAGTGCTGGAATATGTTATTGAAGAATACCTGGAAGACGAAGACGAGGAAATTAGCTATGAAACGCCGCTCATTTCAGGTGGAATTGTAGATTCGTTCTCGATGGTGTCACTAAAAAGATTTCTGGAAGCAAGATACAATATATCCATACCTGATGAAAAGGCGTCGCCGGAAGCTTTTGATACGATAAATAGTATTACAGCCCTGGTTAAAGAAATTACCAGTTAAAAACCAGAGTGATGTTTCATGGTGTTATAAATCGGGGATATATGTAAAAACAGTCAACCATTAAGCGGAATTCACATGGTTGACAAAACAAAATATTTAGAAAATTCTTAAAATTGATAAATAAGGGGTTGTTATGAGTTTTAATGAAAAAATCAGAGCCATGTATGTTGAGCAGCTAGAGGGCATTAAGGACGCCGGAATTTTCAAGCAGGAAAGATTCATCCATTCCGCTCAGGCTGCCGATATCGAAGTGGAATACCCCGCCGGGTCTTCGCTGAAAAAGGTGATCAACATGTGCGCCAATAATTACCTGGGACTTTCCAGTCACCCGGAAGTAGTAAAAGCCGCCCACGACGGGCTTGATACGAGAGGATATGGAATG
>JAHIOG010000021.1 GCA_018895675.1 bacterium | reverse complement strand
CTGGTATTATAGAAAAAGGAGCCGAAGAACTGATCGTTCGAAGCCTGGGATTAGTAGAAACAGTCAACGATATTGAAAATATCGTCTTATATGCCCGCAAGAGTAGTCCCGTTTACGTAAAGGATGTTGCCACCGTGGAATTTGGTAATGCATTTCGGCGCGGAGTGGCTTTGTTAAATGGACAAAAAGAGATTGTACTTGGTCTTATATATAAGCTGCATGGTGCGAATTCATTTGAGGTGATCAGCCGTCTTAAGAAGCGAATTGCAGAGATCAATGAAACTCTGCCGGAAGGAGTAAAAATAGTAACTTACTATGACCAGTCCGCTCTTGTTAAAAACAGTATAAATACTGTCAAGGGTGCACTTGCACTTGGGCTTATTATGGTATGTCTTGTTTCATTTACCTTTTTAGGGAACCTGCGTAATGCTCTGATTGTGGTATGCTCATTGCCTTTTTCCACATTGTTTGCATTTGTTTTAATGCATCGCAATGGAATTCCTGGCGATCTGATATCCTTTGGAGGCGTAGCGATCGCGCTTGGTATGATAGTCGATGCTACTATCATAATGGTGGAAAAAATTCAGTCTGCTCTCGGCAGTAAAGCAAATAAAGCCTCGGTAAATGAGATAATTCTGTCTGCTGCCAGAGAAGTTGGCAAGCCTATATTCTTTGCTGCTTCTATCATAATTATTGTTTTTATCCCTATCTTTACTCTTGGTGAGGTCGAGGGGAAAATGTTCAGACCACTGGCTTTTGCAGTTTCAACGACGATGATTGGTTCATTAATCTACGCTTTAATTGTGTCGCCTGTATTCTATCGTCTGATACACAAAGAAGATAGCAAAGATAAGAGAACAAAGGCTGTTTATCCAGCGATTCTCCAATGCTACAAATCAATATTGCTGTATTTTCTTCACCGCCGTTCGATGGTTATTTGCACTATAATTATTCTGATTGTTGCCGGCAGTTTGATTTTTATCCTACTGGGCAGAGAGTTCGTTCCAACTCTTCAGGAGGGAACTATACAAGTTATGGCATACATGAACCCAAACATATCCCTGAAAGAAATTAGTGCTACTACAGAAGAAATAGCAGGGGATATCTTAAGTTCCCCAGAGGTAAAGCAGGTCATCGCTGATATTGGTTATGGTGAAGTCGGTCCCCATGTGCATCATACAAATTATGCTTGTATAACCGTTACCCTGAAACCTAAAAAACAATGGGATACCGTCAAAACGCAGGAAGAACTCGTTGCTCAAATTGACAGTCGCATTGGTGACTATCCCGGTGTGTCTCTCAGTTTCTCCCAACCAATTAAGCATGAAATCGATGGCTTAGTAGGAGGAGCTGGAACTGCGATAGTTGCGAAGCTTTTAGGCCACGATATGACCATTCTTCAAACCAAAGCTGCAGAAATACAGGGAGTTCTTTCACAGATAAAGGGAGCAGCTGATCTTAGAACTGAACAGGTGGCCGGTCAAACACAACTCCAGATTGATATGATCAAGAGCCAAATAGCCCGCCACGGTCTAAACAACTACAAAATACAGCATACAATCCATAGTGCTATAGCTGGTAAGGAAGTTGGCAAGGTCTTTGAAGATGAAAAAATCTTCGGTATTACCGCCAGATTTACTGAAGCCTATCGCAAAAACATCGAGTCAATAAAAAATCTGCTCATTCATACACCGGGCAGCTATAATGTTCCACTTGAAGATTTGGCGCATATTAAAACTGTTACCGGTCTCAGACAAATAAGCCGTGAGGACACGAGGCGCTATATCTCAGTACAATGCAATGTTCGTGGCAGAGATGCCGGTGGCTTTGTTCAAGAAGCTCAAAAAAAGGTTGCAGAAAGCATTAGTTTTCCTACCGGATACAGGCTTGTATGGGGCGGACAATTTGAATTACACCAGGCAGCAAACAAAAGATTCGCAGTGGTTATTCCAATTACTCTATTTTTGGTTCTTGTAATGCTCTACAGCTTATTCAATTCGTTAAAAAATGTGCTTCTGATTATGCTCAACATACCATTAGCATTGGTGGGTGGGGTTTTTGCTCTTGCCCTTTTCAGGGAAAACGTCAGCATTCCTTCTTCTATCGGATTTATCGCCCTTTTTGGAATTGCTTTGACGAACGGTCTGATATTGATATCGCGGTTTGAATATCTCAAAAGAGAAGGTCTTTCTTTAAGAGAAGTCATAATCACCGGCTCTCTATCAAGGCTAAGGCCTGTCCTGATGACTACAATAACCACTGCCCTGGGATTGCTACCGCTGATTATAACTACGGGTACCGGCTCAGAAGTGCAAAGGCCGTT
>JAHIOG010000222.1 GCA_018895675.1 bacterium | reverse complement strand
AATGGAAAAGTTCCAATACTAATAAAAGAAGAAAGCAGAGATAGCGTTATTATAGATATCCTAAAAGATATTAAACGAATAGATTATACCGATCTCGATGTGCTAGTTGGGAAGTTATATCATGCATGTTTTGAGCAATTTTCATTTCCTGATTTCGCCGCAGAAACAAAAGAACCTTTGGTATTTTTTATAAATGCAGATGCAAATATGCCTGTTAAAAGGCCTGTATATAAATATCTCGATGAATTCTGTCGCGACTGCCTATATAAAATACAAATTGATGACTCATCTGAAATAATAAGTCATAAATTGGTACATCTATTCAAAACAATTAATATGAGCGAATTAGTCGTATGTCATATGGTTGGAACTGACTATAAAGGCTACAATGAAATAAATGCTCATGTAGCTTTCCTCGCCGGCTATGCTCTAGGGAAACAAAAAAAGGTTTTGATACTTCAGGAACAACCGTCTGATAAAATGCTCGACCTCCAACAAGTAAGGCGTGAGTATAGGGACCGACGAGATGCTGTTAAAATCTTAGAGAATTGGGTGGCCCCAATAAGACAGGAAAGATTAAAATATCTAGAAAAAGAACGAAAAAGCAAGGAAAATATCATGCTTCAGGAGGAGTTATCTTTTACCTTAGGCAATCCTGCTGCAGAATATGACTCCATTCTTGATGATTGCTTCATTAGAACCGATGATTATTTAGTAGCAAAACAATTGAGAAACCATCTGTTTATTGGAAGAAGGGGGTCTGGGAAAACCGCTAACTGTTTTCAGCTTAGTAAAGATTTTAAGAAAAATTCACGAAATATTGTCGTCGATATTTTACCTTCTAAATTACAATTAATAAGTACTATAGATAGATTATATAGTCAAGTAGGACAAGGGCGCGTAACCGCGCTTTTTGAAATGTTCTGGCAATACTTGATTCTGACAGAGATTGCTATTCAATGTCAAAAGTACGAGTCAAGTCACAACATTTTTATGGGCAATCCTCAACCCTTCTATGATGTGGCGAAACTCCTCGAGGCTCATATTTATACAGATACAGAATTTGATAGTAGGTTTAATGAAATAATTGACAGATTTTGCGATTTAGCTTTGCAATCCAAGACAGACGACGTTAGAGCGGTCATACTTCAAAATTTCTATAAACAATACTTTCCAAAACTACAAACAGCTATCAAAAATATAAGCAACGAACACCCGATAATTGTTCTGATTGATAACCTAGATAAGGATTGGGACACGCAAAACATACCCAGCATTTCCGCTATGATTAACTCATTATTTGATGTTATGAATAAGATTAATGTTAATCATATATTCGGTAATTGTAGTATTGTTTCTTTTTTAAGATCAGACATATATCAAGTATCCTCAAGGTACGATTCGGATTTTGATAAGCGACAGCTGAGAGCATTAACCTGGGATTCAGATTCCTTGAAAACGCTCATTTGTGAAAGAATAGCATCTGCTAAAGGATTAATTGAAGGCGATTATGATAAATTATGGGAGTCTGTTTTTGGTAATAATATTGATTCTATCGGTAATTTATTTGATTATATTATAGAAAGAACCATGTTAAGACCTCGAGATATCTTAACATTTTGTACAATAATTTTAGATAATCTTAATAAAAATAAAAAGGCCCTAATTGATTCCAAATTGGTCTATGCTTCAGAATCAGCATATTCCCAATATTTACTACTAAGTATACGGCAAGAGTACAGAATAGGTTATCCTGATATTCAAGATATATGTGTTAATATCTTTTTTGAAAAGAATGCAACGCTTATGGAAGCACAGTTAAAAGAACGCGTTCAGAATTATGTCATATCTAAGTCAAGCTATTCAATCGATGAAATTATTAAATTTTGCTTTCGGACAGGTTTGATAGGTATAGCAATCGATGAGACAGTGCATTATGAATACGAAGGTAGAGGCTATGATTTCCTGATAGGTCGAGCACGCCAAAACCCAAAAGGTTTTTATTTTGCCGTCCATCCAGGATTACATAAGTATTTGGAAATTAAAAGCTAGCTTTTTCACAATGGATATATAACAGACGTCCTATTTTAGTACAGCCTATAGCAGGGGAGAGGTT
>JAHIOG010000221.1 GCA_018895675.1 bacterium | reverse complement strand
GTTTTATCCCTTATGGTGATTCCAGGCTGGGTGTCACTCTGCAGTATTTTAGTTTCCAGGAATTAATGATCACTTCAAAATATAGTCTGGATCAGGCAATGACCCCCCTGTTTTTCAAGTTAAGAGGTCTGGATACGCCATTGATTTTCCGGGGACAAACCAGTGAAGAAAGGTTAATGACAATTGAAGGATTTTTGGTTTCATTGGATGGTCTTCTTAGAACCGTTTTCCCTGACCAACTGACATTCCAGACCACATATGAAAACGCTATTGCCGATAATGTTGATGGCGGTGCTTATCCTATTGAGCAGGGAGGCTGGCGATCTGAGCGTTATTTTTATTCTGCCGGGCTATTTTTTAATCTTGCTGCACCGGTGGACCTCATATTCTTTTCTTCCGGCATGTTGCACAAACACAATGCCGATCATCCTGATTTTGATGTGGAAATATACGAACAAATTACGCGCAGATTGTCGGGCGGGGTCAAATTGGAATTCCATCCGAGTAATGCTTTCAGTTTTTCACCTTGTCTTTATGTAAGTTCACATACTCTGAAGCGAACCGATAAATTCAACGGAATTCTGGATTATTTTCCCGGCACGGCTATCGGTGCGGAAATCCGGACTACATTTCCATTGATAAAAGGAAATTCAGGACAGATAAATTTTGGTACCGACCGGATGATAGTATCCGAGAGTACCGTATTACTTCCCAGGGAAGTCGGGTTTTATTACCAGACCGTGACCCGTTTCGATGAAGATTATTTCGAGACCGAATTTCAGGATTTCCGGATAAATTCCCGGATTGCCTTCGGAAAACAAAAACGGGTGATTCTCGAAGCCGATTATCATCATATTGTGCCGATTGGCACTTCAAACTTTGACAAGAAAAACCGAGACCTGCTTTCATTGGTTCTATCCTTTGAACAATTAGGTTTGTAATCCAAGCAATTAATATTTGAGGAAAACGTGAGACATAAATCCATAATATGTGGGATTTTTTTATTCGCGCTGAGTCAACTTTTTGCCGAAGTTCGAATTATTCCGCCAGTTTTAAAAAACCCGGAACATTTTGCTATAATTATTGATACGGAATCTTTTCAAAAAACCGAAAAAGCTATTCTGGCATATCGGGATGCGATTGAAGCAGATGGGTTGTCAACGTTTATTTTAATTAATAGCTGGTCAAACCCAATGGAGGTTCGGAAGTCGATTGTAGAATTAAAACAATCCACGCCAACATTGGAAGGTATTGTGTTAATCGGTAATATTCCGATTGCCATGATCCGGGATGCTCAGCATTTAAGCTCGGCATTTAAAATGGATCAGGAACGCTTTCCGTTTATTCGTTCTTCCATACCATCAGATCGGTATTATGACGATTTTGATCTGGAATTTGATTTTATCGAACAGGATACTACTAATGTATTGTTGTACTATTACTCACTAACGGCAAATTCCACGCAGAAAATAGAGCGGGATATTTATTCCGGAAGGATAAAGGTTCCTGATAATGATAATAGAAAATATGATGTTCTGGAAGCATATTTAAACAGGATTGCCGCGCAAAAGAAAGAGAATCAAAAACTGGATCATATGTTGACTTTCACCGGTCACGGATATCATTCGGAAGCGCTGAGCGCCTGGGAGGGGGAAAGTATTGCGCTACGAGAACAATTTCCTCATCTCTATAAGCCCGGCGGAAAAATGACATCTCTCTATCATGAGATGTCGAAAGAAATGAAGACAATTTTAATGAATGAATTACAGAAAACCGAGCTGGATGTGGCATTGTTTCATGCCCACGGCGGTGTCGAAGCACAATACCTGCTCGGTTATCCTGAAGCTGGCAACATTAAACAGAATGTCGATGCAATCAAGTTGTTTGTACGAAGTAAGCTGCGACAGGCTAAACGCCGCAAACAACCACTTGATTCCGTAAAAGAGTATTATATCTCGGAATATGGAATTCCGGAAACGTGGTTTGAAGGCGCCTTCGAGGATTCTGTAAGGCGGTTCGATTCGATATACTCAGCAAACCTTGATTTGGATATTACAGATTTGTCACAGTTTACTCCCGGAGCAGAACTGATTATTTTCGATCAGTGTTTTAATGGCGCCTTTATTCATGATAATTATATGGCGGGCGCATATATATTTGGAGAAGGGCAGACCATTGCCGGAGTCGCTAACTCCGTAAACGTCAAGCAGGACATCTGGGCAGATGAGGGGCTTGGATTATTAAATTATAATGTCCGTATCGGGCAGTGGCACCAGAACCGTAATTACCTGGAAACCCACATTATTGGTGATCCGACACTCCGGTTTTATAATACCGCAAAAAGAGATTGGGCCAGACTCATTGCTCAAAAAAGTAATAATGTCCGGTTCTGGGAAAAATTGCTTAAAAGCGAAGATGTTCCACTCAGAGCCCTGGCTGTTAAAATGTTATATGGACTTAAAAAGAAAGATTTTGAGCAGGAACTACTTAAAATTTTTCATAACGATTGGTCATTTATCGTTCGCTTAAGCGCATTGAAAGGTCTTGCAGGACTTCGATCCACCCAATTCGAAGAAATCCTTTTTAAGTCTGTTGACGATCCCTATGAATTAATCCGACGGTTTTCAGTCAGCTGGATGGGAGTCGTTGGTCGTGAAGAGTATTTACCGGTACTTGTTGAAAAAATTATTAGTGATCCGTCTATCCGGGTTTCCACTACTGTAAAATCGGCTATTGAGAAAATCGGTTATGATAAGGCAAGTTTGTATTTCCAGAAAGAGATTAACAATCTCCCTGACGTTATGGCTAATCGTGAATTATTACAAAGGTTTGAGCGATCTTCTCAACGATCTGCCGAATGGCTGCGGGTGGAGCTGATACCCAATTTAACTTCTGATACATTGTCGATAAAAAAACGAATAGGTCCCGCCCGGACATTTCGAAATTATCAATTCCAGGAAGCGCTGCCGGTTATGATAGAACGAGCTGTGGATATGCAGGAAGTCCCAAAACTGCGGGTCGCCTGTCTGGAAGCGCTGGGATGGTTTGCCTTATCGTATAACCGTACCGAGATTATTGAAGTCTGTGACCGGATATTAAGGCAGCAAGGAGCGCCGGAGTCGGTGAAAAATGAGGCTCTGAAAACTAAGAAACGGGTGTTGGTTGGAGCTAACGATCCGGTGAATCCGTAATTAATTACTGTTCAAAAATTTCATCAAACTGTCTTGTTCGGCTTGTGGCAATCTCTCCATAATACTTTCCGGTAAGACGTGTGGATGCGCAATTGGTTTTGCAATTCGCCGGCCATATTCGGTTTTATTCAGGATAAAGGTAGCCGGTTTATCTCCCGGTGAATAAATTAAGTAAGGTCCCATTGCATTGTGAGAAATTCTGGCAATCATATGATAATTGACAGAGAATTCTGCGTTTTCCTCAGTAACTGAAATTGTATCGATGTCATACCCGGAAATCAGAGTCGCCTGATCCCAGCCGGGCGCCATTGGAAAATACATTGCGCTTCTCCACCATGCGCTGGATCGCATGAACTCACCCTTAGAATCCCGTTCCAGGTAGCCGCTGATTAACTGGTGCGGATCAGGGTGGTGATATTCCTTAGAGTCCCATCTTTTTCATCAGATGCGAAAAAATCTCTGATTTCATCTCTCGTAGCAAGATGAATTCGGATCGCCTGCCCGCCACCGGGCGCTAAATGTAGTTTGAGTGTTGTATTCTGTTTAACGAGTTTTTTTGTTATAGTCATCGCCAATGGGTTATTTTCCCAGTCGGCATAATCGGCATCGGCATAGATTTCGGCGATGTAGGTCTGATCAGCTTGCAGAAAATCCAGTTTGGCTTTGAGAATGCGCGGATTTTCATCAGTAACGCTGCCGAGATACCAGTCGTCGCTGTTGCGGTCTTTACGAACAACCGTGATATAATCGCCGATTTTAGCATGCAACACTTTCGTGTATTCCCAGTCTACGGGAACATCCATGATGAATTGAAAAGCAGCTTGATTCTCATAATTTTCCGGCAGATCGGCAGCCATATGCAAGGGGCTGTAGATCACCACATAATATGCCAGCATTTTAGCCAGAGTTGTGTTGACCCGGTTTTTGGGTTGATATTCTTCATAGAATAAATCCAAAATGCCCGGCGTGAAATCCATCGGTCCGCTAAGCAGACGGGTGAAAGGAAGAATTGTCATGTAATCCGGCGGATTACCACCGTCGGGGCTCCAGGCATTGAATTCCATCCCGCGGGCGCCTTCCCGGGTCATCATATTG
>JAHIOG010000220.1 GCA_018895675.1 bacterium | reverse complement strand
TGACATGAATTGTAAACGATTAGACCATCTTCCATTAGTCGCAGCATGTATGAGACACCTGGAGATAGCCAAAACTATAGACGAAATAGTTCCCCCGCATCCACTTAATCATGTAACTACAGGAGAATGCGTAGAGGCAATGGTCCTTTCAATTCTCACGGGAGAACACGCACTTTACAATGTATCTGATGTTCTTTCTCAATATGATACTACGATCATTTTCCAGAAAGAAGTAAAACCTGGTTGGTTCCATGACAACCGCCTTGGCAATTCATTGGATGATCTGAAAAAAGCAGGTCTTGATAGTGCTTATTCTGGAATAATCTCGAAAGCAATTGTAAAACATTCACTTAGCCTTTCCCAGATCCATTTCGATACTACGAGCCTGAGTTTTTATGGGGAATATAAAAGAGATGAAGAAAATCCACTTGTTACATACGGATATAGTAAAAAGCATAGACCTGATTTAAAACAAGTACTTTTCGGGATGACGGTCACTCAAGATGGAAATATTCCAATCACAGGCAGAATAACTGCAGGTAATACATCTGACAGTACAGAAAATAGGTTTAATATAACTTCATTAAGAAATATTATACCTGATCTCTCCAAAACGATATTGGCTGCAGATAGTAAATTTTTTAGTGGTCCAACTATCGAACTTGCTTATCAGAATCAGAACCCTCTCTCATTTGTGACACTTGTTCCAAAGACGATCGGTCTAAGGGAAGAACTTGTTAAGCAGAAGGAGGATTTCCAACTACTGCTCACAAAAGATGGAAGAAAAAAAGGTACTATTGAGGAATATCGAGGCTATTCCGTAATAAGACCCTTCATTTATGAACTTGATGACGGAAGAGTGGTAGAAAGAACAATGAGATTTCTTATTGTAGAATCAACAACTCTGGAAAAAAAGAAGGGAAGAAAGATCGATTCAGGAATTTCGAAGGAAGTTGAGGAATTATCTCAAACAGCAAAAAATCTGTCAAAGAAGGTATTTGCATGTGAAAAAGATGCTACTGCTGAAGCATCTACCATAGAAGAGAAGAAAAAACTGCACTACCATACGCTTTCATCAAATGTCATAAAGGTAGAAGTTCCCACCAAAAGAGGCAAAGGACGACCACATAATGGAGAAAAAGCACCTACGGAGGAGGGATGGGTGGTGGAACTGAGCTTTTCTCTGGATATTGGAAAAGTTGAAGAGAAAAGAAAGACCGAGAGTCGCTATGTCCTTGCCTCAAATATACTTGACAAAGAAAAACTTCCTGATGATGAATTCTTAAAAGTTTATAAGGGTCAGTCAGGAGTGGAATCAAATTTTAAGTGGACGAAAAACCCTGCTGCTGTTGCTCCTATTTTCCTCAATACTGATGACAGAATATTAGCATTAGGATTTGTTTATCTGGTTGCTCTTATGGTGTATACCCTTATGGAGAGGCAGATTAGAAAGAAATTGATTGAAGAGGGAAAAGTGATAAAAGGAAATAAAGGGAAGACTAACAATCCAACGGGAGAGGTTCTTTTCTGGAATTTAAGTGGTATATCTGTGATAAGTTATTTCATCGGAGATCAGATTCATAAAAAAACTACAAACCTTACGCAGATGCATGAATTGATTATTTCACTTTTTGATTTTGATATGCAGATATATCAGGAGCCAGCTTAGAATTCATCTTGAATTTGATATATAAAATATATTCTATGGAGCTGATGCTATCGTTTTTTCTAATGTATTCCTGAATGTAAATTGGATATATAATTGCATAAAAATAAAATTTATTCGATATTATCTCAACTTTTATAAAATTTTTCCCAATAGACTTTGATGGATTATCAATCACTGCCAAAAAAGTAAGATAAATGATAAAATCAAGAGTTAGTTTTGGCTACCTCTTGAATGTGGGATATACATCCCTCTGGTCGAACATCTTCAATCATTCATTATCTCCTCCTTTTATCCATAAGCTATCCAATGGACTTATAATTTTCCCAAGAGCCTTGTTGCTTACATGAGTATATATCTCTGTTGTCTTACTGCTTTCGTGCCCTAAGAGGTCACAGAAAAATAACTTATCTACGTTTTATTCATAATAACTGGCAACAAATCTGCGTTCATCGGCGTCATGCCCGCCGTTATGCATAGACACGTATCTCCACGTATGGCTTCGCCATACGTGTGGGCGACGCCAACTGGCGCAACGGTTGACGTGGATGCGCCCTCCCGAGGCGCGACTCGGGGCGTTCATAAACCGAGACTTCGGTTTACGCAGTGTTGGGGTATTCGAAGCATACCCCTCGTTTGATAAAACTTTCATAAGTTTTTTCATCTGCGGTTTGTTATTTCCTATATCCGGCGCGACTCGGAGCGTTCATCTGCGGTTCCCAATTTTAATGCACGGCGCCGCCCTTCGGGCGATACGGTTGCTTGGGGTTATGCAGTAACCTGGAAAGATTGTCCAACCGGCTGAAAATTAGCTACTTCTTTGCGCTCTAATTTTCTCCTTATCTCTTCGAAGCGTTTGACAGTTTCCTGCGAATATAGGCGCTCTCCGCAGTGCAGGCAGACCTCTGCCTTGACTTTTATGATGGCTGTATGTACGCCTCCTTTCAGTAACTTCTCAACCTCTTTCTCTTCCAGCTCACCGCCGCACACGGGGCATTTTTCAAACGGTTTTGTTTGTTTCATCATCTTCTCCTTTGCCAGTTTATCCATTTAGAAGGGGCAGGTCTGTATACTGTCACAAGCACTGCATATTTTGTTTCTCTATTATATGCCCAGACGCTGTGAACAGGCTCATTTTCGAATGTATTACCATATATTAAGCAACTCGGATAAGGCTTATCATCCGAATAATCTTCGATGATTTTACCCATAAGAACTGAGAAAAGAATTTCATCATAAGAAAGTTTATCGTTTTGAGCCTCTTCATCTGCATGATCGGTAATACGAATCTGACCCATCCGAACTGCACTTTGGATATCAGCGATTTCCATTTATAAACTCCTTATGAAAGCTTCTACTATTTTATTACTCATATACTCTATCATTTTATTAAAATTCCTCTAAAGTGGACGATCTCAAAATTCGCCCCCCCACCTTTACCCCAGAAACCACCACAACCTTTCGCTTCCCCGACCGCGGCGACTGGGCTACGCACGTAAACCGACACCCCGCTTTACTTGGTACACACGTATGGCAAGCGTGCCATACGTGGATGCGACGTCAACTGGCGCAACGGTTGTCGGGAACTGCAGGGGCAACTGGTCGCCTTACATTCCCCGCAACCTAATCCTTTGATAAACCCGTCTAAAAAGGACGAATATCTTTGGGTTTATCAAACTGCTCTATATAGAGGTCTGCGACCTTGTGCTTGACCAGATGGTTGGCTCGGGCACTAATAGTTAATTACAACCCAAGTTTCCCACCTTGAATTATAAATAGTTCAGAATGTTAGTTCTGAATTGTATCGCACGATGCTGTTTTTCCTCATTTTCCTCTGATTATTCTATAGATTTTTTATAGATATTACGGTCAATTATAAATATTTAAATTATACATATTTACGAGACCGTTTCAATTCGTGTTGGTGAATTTTAATAAGTTAATTTTTACTCTCATGAGATTGTCGGTTTAACCCCATAATATTATCCCTCTATGCAGAATTTTTAGCATTTTCAGGAAAAAATGTGAATTATTCCCCAAAAATAGCTCAAATACTCCCTAATTCTCCTCAATATTATCGAAATTTCCTCAATTTTGGCACGTTTTTAGATAGATTTCTTTCTTGAAATAGAATGTTGTCGTCCCCTCTTTTTTATTAAAATTTGAAATCATCGTCCTATTTCCAGCAGGGCAGGTAACTCCCGTTTCGTCCAGAACGAAATTCTCCTGTGACAAAAGCCCGGTTGGGTTGAAATCCTCCTTTAAAGGAGCCATAATCGTTATTCCTCTCTGGAACATCTGATACCTGTTTTCAGCACTTTCGTAGTGAGTATCTCCTGCGATCTTTTCCGGTTTAGAACTGTTTATTTGATTCAGGTTTATAATTAAGAAACTTATCTCTCAAACAAGCACTAATTACATCTTCGATATATAAAATTTGATTTTTTGTAAGTGTCATTCATTCTCCTTTGCTTTAAAATTAAAATGAAAAATAATCTCCGAATATGCCCCTTTATCTCGCTCAGTTCTATTTAATACGGGGCGTTTGTATTGCTTGACAATTTGCATTCCGGAATTTTCTGCGATTATTGGATATAAATTATACCTATCATTTGCTACTAAAAATATATCATAATCATCTACTAAAAATTTTTTACAGTTATTTAAAACTTCTGAAATTCCTTGAATATACGAATTTCTGGCCTCTTTGCCCTGTCCTTTGAGAAGATGACCGATTTCTAATTCGTCATGCCTTTCAAAACCAAACAAATCATAAGCGTAGGCATGTTGATCATGATAGTCAATCAAGCCTACATAAGGCGGACTTGAGAATATTCCTTTAATTTTCTGGTTTTTTACTATTTCTGATAAAGCTGGGTTTTTCTTTTCTAATTCTTCAAAAATATCTATCACTCTGGAATCGCCAGGTAAACAAATTTGATAAGTATCCGTTCGTAATTTATTAAACTGGCATAAACGATTAATCGTATCTTTGCTATAGCGTTCCCACCAAC
>JAHIOG010000219.1 GCA_018895675.1 bacterium | reverse complement strand
ATCCGATTGTAGTGCCAAATTTCCCTTTGCTTACGACTGATAATAAATTGGGTTATGGGAAAAAGATTAATTAAATATGCAAGCTAAAGGAGAATAGAAGTGATAAGTATATGTATATTTTTATTATGATAGAAATTATCAAAAAGTTGATGCAAATAGTAATTGTAAATTCTTTAAATTCATTAAGTATCAATGTCGTTAAGAAGAAATGGAACAGGTAATATAAAGAAAATTTTGAGATCTGGAATTTACTTTTATTATTTAGAAGGTGAGCAGCTGAGCAATATTAAGAAGATGGTTTTTTAAAGTGACAGAGGTTAACCCTACAACGTCATTTAGGAAATATGATGCGATATATAGTTCCATCTAGTCCCGACCCGTCGGGATAAATACTACATTTGGTACATTAAATTTTCAAGTTACGTAGTAGGGTTAAAACAATATGAAATATTTTCTAAAACACAGAGAACACATTTTTAAATCTATTTGTCGATTTGTTCTTGTTGTATTTTTAATAGTAATTGCATCGTCTAATACTAATTCACAGACTGTAAAAGAGCGAATAGATAATATTATTTCACAAATGTCTCTTGAAGAAAAGATATTGCAGCTTCATAAAGAAGGCGCTATGAATACAGCAAGCAACCGAAGATTGGATATTCCAGGCTTTATAATGGCAGATGGTCCCCACGGTGTTAGAGATGGTATGGCAACGAGTTTCCCAGTTGGTATCGGTATGGCTGCTACATGGGATATTAATCTCGCCCAGAGGGTTGGTAAAGCGCTTGGAGAGGAATTCCGGGGGAAAGGTAAAAATCAAATGTTGGGACCTGCTATAGATTTAAACCGTGATCCGAGGAATGGAAGAAGCCCTGAAAGCGGAGGCGAAGACCCTTATTTAAATGCTCGGATAACATCTGCGATAATCAAAGGTGTTCAGTCAACCCCTATTGTTGCCACAGCTAAACATTACAATTGTGTGCACAAGCAAACGGAAAGATTTTCTAATAATTATACGATGACACAGCGCTGGTTAATGGAGCACTATGGTTTAAATTTTAGAACGGCTGTCCAGGATGCTGGAGTATTTTCAGTGATGAATGCATACAATAAAATAAATGAAGTACAGTCAGCGGAAAATTATAATTTATTAATCGCCATTTTAAGAGATAGTTGGGGATTTCCATTTTATGTCGTATCTGATTGGGGTGCAGTCCATAATTCTGAAAAGGCAATCAAAGCTGGAACTGATATTTGTATGGGTTCAGACCATTATCAAAATGATTTGTATGATTTAGTTATTAGTGGAGCCGTTCAAGAGTGTGAAATTGATCAAGCAGTTCAAAAAGTCCTGAAAACAAAAATAGTTTCCGGAATGCTTGATTATTATCCCCCTGGAAATCCTAATGATGTTAATAGTATTGCCCACCAGCAACTTTGTCTTGAAGCTGGTAAAAAGAGCTTGGTGCTACTAAAAAACAAGGATAACATTCTCCCGTTAAATAAAGATTCGATTAATTCTATTTTAGTAGTTGGACCAAATGCAGCAGTGATAAGAACTGATGGAACTGGAAGCAGCTGGGTTACTCCTTTTTATTCTATCAGTCCAAAAGAGGGAATTGAAAATTATATTGGTGTGGACAATGTGTCATACGCTGAGGGGTGTGATATTAGCACTGGGTTCTCTTCTGATGTCGGTAAGGCTTTGCAAATGGCTGAGGAAGTAGATGTAATTATTTTCTTTGGGGGATTAGACTCATCTCAAGAAGGTGAAGGTCTTGATAGGGCAAATGGTTCAATTTTACTGCCAGGAGTGCAGAATGATTTAATTAAAATGCTTGCCTCTAAAAATGAAAATATTGTTGTTGTCCTTATTAGTGGTGGGATTTGTAGTGCTACTCCGTTCATAGATAATGTCAAAGGACTAATTTATGGGTTTTATCCGGGACAAGAAGGAGGAAGCGCGATTGCACAGATTTTGTTTGGTGATTATAATCCAAGTGGAAAACTTCCTGTTACAATGCCCAAAAGTGATTCCCAATTACCCACAGAAATAAAAGATTTTGATTTTACTAATGACTACGGGTGTGGATATAGGTGGTTTGATAGAAAAAATTTAAATCCGGAATTTGTCTTTGGTTTTGGTTTAAGCTATACTACGTTTTCCTATAGCAACTTACAAATAACACCATCGTCAGCTTCAATGGGAGCAATAATTGAAGTTAGTGCTGATCTAACAAATACAGGTATGTACAAAGGAGAAGAAGTTATTCAAATGTATCTTACTTATGAACAAGCAAATGAAGAAATGCCTTTAAAGGAGTTAAAGGCATTTAACAAAATCGAATTAGAGCCAAATGGAGTTAAAACAGTAAATTTCCGAGTTACACCAAATGAATTGTATCAATATAACGAAATGGCAATGCAATATGAAATTAAAACTGGAATGTACACTATTCGTGTAGGTGGTTCTTCTGATAATCTTCCTTTAGTTGGTAATTTTGAATTGACATCTGCTACGCCGAAACCGGATTTACAGATTGTAAGTTTGAAAGCAATACCTCCTTACCCTCTAAAAGATGAAAAGGTGCAATTTTTAGCAACAATATTGAATCGAGGAACAGGACCAAGTCCACAGGATGAAATCCACGAAGTTGTATTTAGTGTCGATGGGTATTTAATAAGCAAATCAGTAGAGTTTCAAAATTCAATTCCTGCTGGTGGAATGGCTTTAGTTTATGGTACTTTTGGTATTGATGGTGATTATGCATGGACTGCAAATGAAATTGGTCAACACACAATTGAAGCTAATGTGAACCCTAATGGTTCTATTTCTGAGACATTAACGGATAACAATTCAAGAATATCTACATTTGAAGTTTATAGTACACCACCAGTTAATCTTGCTTTGAATAAAGAGGTAATAGTCTCCTCAATTGAAAGGGATGGATTAGAGGGAGAAAAAGCCGTCGATGGAGATTATAATTCTCGTTGGTCATCGCAATTTTCTGACCCTCAATATCTAATTATCGACTTTGGATTAATAGAGGATTTTAATCAAATAAAATTATTTTGGGAAACAGCGTATGGTAAAGAATATAAAGTCGAAATTTCGGATAATAAATCAAATTGGTCAACAATTGTATATCAAACAAATGGCATTGGTGGGATAGAACAGTATGAACTGGATGCTTCTGCAAGATATCTACGTATTTACGGAATTAAAAGAGGAACCTCATGGGGCTATTCCCTATATGAGGTAGAAGTTTATAACATACAGTCAATTAATATTGAAGATGAAGGCAATTCGGGACAGATAAATGATTATTGTTTACTGAATAACTATCCTAATCCCTTTAATCCAATTACAAAAATTGAATTTAATATTCCGAGGAGAGAATATGTATCTTTGATAGTTTACAATTTACTGGGTAAGGAGATAGAGCAACTAGTAAATGGAGATTTTCCACCTGGTAACTATTCTGCGGAATTTAATGGTTCAAATTTATCAAGCGGAATTTACTTTTATAAATTGGAAACGGAAAATTTCATTGGAGTAAAAAAGATGATATTAATGAAATAGTATCATATGGAAATAAAATCGATATATAGGATAGCTTTAATATTCTTAATTAGCCACTTAGTTATTATTGCAAAAGACTATAAAGGCGCGGAATTGCGGACGAAAGCGACTGTGACCTATGGTCGTTTTGAGGTCAATTATAAAGCCTCATACGGCGCCGGGCAGACGTCCACATTTTTTACCTATCATGAGTTAGGTAGCGCAGGTGTTGACGAATGGAATGAACTGGATATTGAAATATTGGGTCGCTACACTGACGATGTTCAGTTTAATCCGATTACACCGGGACAGGTGAATCATGAACATCATCAATGGGTAGATTTTGACCCCACCGCCGATTTTCACACCTATGCGATTGAATGGACCCCTGATTATGTGGCCTGGTTTGTTGAGGGTCAAGAGGTCCACCGGCAAACCGGTGACCATATCACCGCCTTGAATAGAGATCAAAAAATTATGATGAATATCTGGCCGCCGGCTTATACTTCCTGGGTTGGTGATCTGGATACCCGGATGTTGCCGTTTTTTGCCTATTATGACTGGGTCGGTTATGCTTCCCATACTCCGGGATCCGGGAATATTGGAACGGGTTATAATTTTACCCATCAATGGCGGGACGATTTTGATACCTGGGATACAAATCGCTGGGCGAAAGCGTCTCATACCTGGAACGGTAATAACAGTGATTTTATCCCTGATAATTGCGTGTTTCAGAATGGGAATATGATTTTATGTCTGACCGATGGGAATAACATTGGTTATACTGATAAGAATAAACCGTTTATGGCATACGCTCGATATGAAGCGGATACGGTATTAATCGCATTTTCGGAAGAGATAACTCAGGAAAGCGCTGAAGCTAAGGGTAATTACGTGATTTCCGGAGCCACGATCGAAAAGGCAATTCAGCAAGAAAATCGTCGTCTGGTGAAATTGGTTGTCGATGGAATTAATGAAAATTCAAGCTACAGTCTGGTAGCATTAGGTATAAAAGATTTAGCATCCCCTTCTAATTCACTGCTTGGGCAGTCGATTGCAATCCAGATACCACCGCAGTGGGACTATCCGTTGAAAATAAATGTCGGCGGCGATAATTATAATGAATGGCTGGGAGATCAGGAGTGGGCGAATGACCGGGATTATGGTCAGATTGGAGGAGTCGATGGTCATTTTGCCGGACAATCCATTACCGGCACAACCGATGATATAATTTATCAATCCGAGCAAAGGGGACTGGTCAAATATCAGCTGCGATTACCAAAAGGAAACTACGATGTCACACTGATGCTGGCGGAAAATTACTTTAGCGAAGCAGGTCGCCGTTTGATGGATATCAATCTGGAAGGCGAATATGTTGCCCGAAATCTGGATCTGTTTGCGGAGCTTGGTATTCATGCCGCGTACACTATAAATGTGACTGCTGTAAGTGTACTCGATGGCATGCTTGATATTCATTTTGGGAATAATAAGGATTATTCCTTATTGAATGGAATTGTAATTGATCGAAGTGAAACAGAAATTCAGGATAGTCGGTCATCGATCCTGAATGACTTTCAACTTGCGCAAAATTATCCCAATCCCTTTAATCCGATTACAACTATTGAATACAGATTAAAAGAATCTTCTGCAGTAAGCATTAGGATTTTTAATTTACTGGGGAACGAGATCGCTACTTTAATTGATACTTTTCAACTTTCGGGTAACTATAAAGTAGACTGGTATGCGAATGTCCCGGGCGGTATTTATTTATATCGAATGAATGCCCGTTCATATTCCGGTAATTATTCAGAGACAAAAAAGATGTTATTGATCAAGTAATTATTAGAAGAGGTTAATCGTTATTATGAAAAATATTATTCGGATCGTACTCATTTTCGGTTTTTCAAAAGCATTGCTTTTAGGACAGGGAATATTATCAGCTGATATTGAACAGAAAGTCGATGTACTTTTATCTCAGATGACCTTCGCCGAGAAGATTGGTCAAATGACACAATTCAGTGGGATAAATGAGGATTATGAAGCGTTAGTCCGAAAAGGGCAAATCGGTTCGTTTCTAAATGTGATCGGTGCTGAAGAAACCAACCGGATACAGAAAATCGCCGTGGAAGAATCTCGTCTTGGAATTCCACTGGTAATTGGTCTGGACGTAATCCACGGTTATCGCACGATATTTCCGATTCCTCTGGCGGCATCGGCGAGTTGGGATACCGTTTTAATTCGTAAAGCTGCTGAAATCGCAGCAAAAGAAGCGGCATCCGCCGGAATTCACTGGACTTTTGCGCCAATGGTGGACATCGCCCGGGACGCTCGCTGGGGAAGAATTGCCGAAGGCGCCGGAGAGGATCCCTTTCTGGGAGCGGCAGTTGCCCGGGCTCAAGTGCTGGGTTTTCAGGGAGAAGATTTATCTGACCCATTAACTTTACTGGCTTGTGCCAAGCATTATGTCGGATACGGCGCAGCGGAAGGCGGCAGGGATTACAATACTGTTGATGTTTCCGAGCGAACACTACGTGAAATCTATCTGCCTCCTTTCAAAGCGGCGGTTGACGCCGGTGTGGGCACGCTCATGAGTGCCTTCAATGAAATCGGTGGCGTGCCGACTTCCGCCAATCAATTCACCTTACGAACAATTCTTAAGGGAGAATGGGGATTTAACGGTTTTGTCGTCAGTGACTGGAATTCCATTGGCGAGTTGGTGGCACACGGCATTGCTAAAGATCGATTGGAAGCCGGAGTTAAGGGATTAACCGCTGGTATTGATATGGATATGGAAGGACGCTGTTATACATCTGATATGGAAGCGCTTGTTGCTGATGAGATATTATCGGAAGAGTTAATCAACGATGCTGTTCGACGGATATTACGAATAAAGTTCTATTTAGGACTGTTTGAGCATCCCTATATAGATGAAAACATACAAAAAGAGTTAATCCTGCATCGGGATCACATTCAGACGGCATTGGATTTAGCGCGTGAATCCATTGTTCTTCTAAAAAATGAGAAGAGTGTCTTGCCTTTAAACAGGAAAAAACTTAATTCAATTGCGCTCATCGGACCATTGGCGAATGATAAAGATTCTCCTCTCGGCACCTGGAGATGTCAGGGCAGGCAGGAGGATGTGGTTACTGTTTACGAAGGGCTGAAAAATAAGTTTGGCGACGATGTGAAAATAATTTACGTCAAAGGTTGTGATGTCAAAAACAATAGTTGCTCCGGATTTGATAAGGCAATTAAGGCTGTCCAGAAAGCCGATGTTGTTGTGATGGTGATGGGTGAAAGCGCCGATATGAGTGGTGAAGCGGCATCCCGGGCCGATCTGAATTTACCTGGTGTTCAGGCTGAATTGATAAACGCTATCGCCGAAACGAATAAGCCGATTGTCCTGGTGCTGATGAACGGAAGACCAATTACTTTGTCAAATATAGAATCGAAAGTATCCGCTATTGTGGAAGCCTGGCAGCTGGGAATACAGCATGGGAATGCGGTTGCCGATGTATTAGTTGGTGATGTAAATCCTTCCGGAAAATTAACGGCAACATTTCCCAGGACGGTCGGTCAGATACCGATTCATTACAATCATAAAAATTCTGGAAGGCCAAATATTTCTTTGGATAAATTTACCTCAAAATACATAGATTTACCATCTTCGCCACTATATCCATTTGGATATGGACTCAGCTACACAGAATTTAAATATACCGGTATTGAAGTAGAAAATAATCGCTTAGCGCCGTCAGATGAATTAGTTGTGAATATCAATGTAAAAAATGCGGGGAGCTGCGATGGCGTGGAGATTGTCCAATTTTATATTCGGGATTTGGTAGGCAGTGTTACAAGACCCGTGAAAGAGTTGAAAGGATTTCAACGTGTATCATTGAAAGCTGGTGAACTAAAAACCGTTCAATTCCGAATACCTGTCCGGAATCTCGGTGCTTACGATTTAGACATGAACTATACGGTTGAACCCGGTGAATTCAGTATCATGGTAGGTGGAAATTCTATTGATGGGTTGACAACGACCGTTGAAGTTGTTAGGTTGAAATGAAAGACCAATAACGATGAAACGATACTTCTTAATGATTGCAATTTTAAATGTATTGCTTTTTCAATCGGTCTTTGGGTTTTTTAAGACCCGCGGAATGGAAATACTTGATTTGGACGAAAACCCAATAATTTTACAGGGCTACGGACTGGGCGGATGGCTGGTCCCTGAGGGTTATATGTTGCATATACCCGGCTATGGATCACCAACTTCCATTCGGAACAGGATTTTGGAATTGATTGGAGAAGAAGCGACATACCAGTTTTTTGATCTGTACAGGAAAAATTACGTAGCGGAAAAAGACATTGAGTTGATAGCAGATTGGGGTTTTAACTCGATTCGCCTGCCTTTTCATTATCAATTTTTTTCGCCGATTGACTCACCCGGAGTTTTCATTGATGATGGGTTTGAAATCATCGACACGTTGCTGGTCTGGTGTAAAAAGAACAATCTTTATTTGATTCTCGATATGCACTGCGCACCGGGCGGTCAGAATTCCGGCAATATCAGTGACAGCGACGGTGAAGCTAAACTCTGGACGATTCCGTCAAACCAGGATCGCACAATCGAGATTTGGAAACGAATTGCCGAACGTTATGTTAGCGAAGAATGGATCATTGGTTACGATCTTCTGAATGAACCCGTTCTGCCTTCTGAATATAACGGCGCTGATCTTCGAGATCTTTATATTCGGTTAACAGATGCGATTCGTGAAGTAGACCCCAATCATATCATTTTTATTGAAGGCAACTGGTATGCGACAGATTTTAGCGGTTTGACCCCGCGCTTCGATTCGAATATGGTGTATGCGTTTCACAAGTATTGGAATGAAACCGATCTGGCGTCAATTCAGAGCTACAGAAATATGCGGACCCAGAGCATTACTCCTCTCTGGCTGGGAGAGACCGGCGAGAACTCCAATCCCTGGTTTTATGAGACCGTAAAACTGATGGATCAGCAGAATATTGGCTGGAACTGGTGGGCGCATAAGAAATTTAATACGATTACCAGTCCTTTATCGGCTTTCATTCCTTCAGGTTATCAGCAGATCATTGATTATTGGAAAGGCAATGCCGCAAAACCGTCGGCTGAATTTGCTCGAGCTGCGTTAGTGGAAATGGCTTCAAATCTTGAACTGGACAAATGCGAATTCCATTCCGATGTCATTGCAGCGTTAATGGATCCGGATTTCGGGACCAGCTCCAAACCCTTTAAAATTCATATTGTACCCGGTTCGCTAATGACAGTCGATTACGATTTTGGCACCAACGGAGTTGCCTATAATGACGTTGATTATAAAAAGATACGGCGGGATGAAGATCAACCCTGGAACCGCGGCTATGCTTACCGTAACGATGGTGTGGACATCGAAAAGAGCGCCACTTCAGTCACCGGTGAATACAATATCGGTTGGATTGAAGATAGTGAATGGGTGAATTACACAGTTGAGATTGTATATACCGGGAAATATAATATTGATATTCGGGTTGCCAGCACGTCGAATAACGGCAGATTGCAGTTAATATTAGACAATCAAGTCGTCGTAAATTCCATTGAGATTCCTAATACAGGTGGTTGGTACAACTGGCAAACTATTACAGTAGAGGATATTAACTTGCCAAAAGGAACTCATACACTCAGAGTGAATTTTATCAAGGGCGGTTTTAATTTACAGAGGATGATATTCACCGCAGTTGACAATTCGCTCATTGAAAAAATTACAACATATTTATATATCGGTAAAAATTATCCCAATCCTTTTAACGATCAGACTATCATTCCGATTGTACTGACGAAACCAAGCCTGGTGAAACTGAATATTTTTGATCTTCAGGGAAAACTGATCAGGAACCTGTATAACGGGGAGATGATTAGGGGATTAAATGAGCTGTTTTGGGATGGCACGGACAACGCGAATGTAAGAGTTAGCGCCGGGGTCTATTATTATCGGATTACGGTGGATAGCACAGCTACAAAAGTTAAACCCATGCTATATCTCAAATAGAATTAAGGTGTTTGAATCAAAGCGTTCAATAGCTGTTCGCGCCATTTTCCGGCGGAAGCATCATAGGCTCCAAAACCGGAACAAAATTCCCAATAAGCCCAACTAAATTCATTTTGCTTACATTGGTTGACCACATAGCCGGTCCAGAGAGACCGCGAATTCATATCGGCTTTGCTATATGCACCAAATTCTCCGATATAAATTGGACGGTTGTGGGCATCGGCCCAGGTTTTGATCTGATTAAAATCCTCATTTAACTTGTTTCTTTGATCTGCTGTTGCCGACCATGTAGTGCCAAGCCATGCATTGCTTCCCTCAACCCATTCGGCGCCTTGATGAGTGAAAGTGAAGGGTTCGTAATAATGAACTGTAACGATTAGATTATCATCATCTTCCGGCAGGGATAATTGGTTTAGAGCGTTGATCCCGCCCCAACCGGCGGCGCCGATTATGATTGTCCGGTCAGGATTAGTCTTTCTGATGACCTCAATCGCCTCATCGAGGTATTGATTCCAAAGAGCTGCTGTGAAATTATCGTGGGGTTCGTTTAATACTTCAAAAATAAGAGTGTTGGGGAAATCTTTGAAGTGAGCGCCGATTTGTTGCCAGAGAGAAAGAAAACGCTCTTTATGTTCGGCGGGTTGCTGAAATATCTCTTCATAGTGATGAATGTTGATGACAACATACAAGTCATTATTGAGAGCTTGGTTGACAACATATTGAACCCGGTTTAAAAATGTCGGTGTAATCGTATAGGGGCTGTCAATAGCAGCGTGAGTAGACCAACGGGTTGGAATTCGGACTGAATTGAATCCGGCGTTTTTCATAATAGCGAAATATTCATCCTGGATGGTGACTCCCCATTCGCCTTCATTGGGCGCTTCCAACGCATTGCCCATATTAATTCCCGGAAGTAAATGAGAATTCACTTCAAAGGGATTAATATCAGATTCTGCTTCAGGTTTAGGATGGGTGTTTGAGTTAGAGACACACATGAACAGGAATAAGGTAATAAACAGCGTGGTTATAAGTATTTCTAAAAATTTCATAGCATTTTAATATTAATGAAAAAAGACGCTATTCGCAATGCAACAAATAATATCTTTTTCGGTTGTCAATTCATTTTACCAGAACCTTATATAAATGATGGCGAGAATAGCAAAAATGCCGATAGCGCCAATATTGAAGATATTATCGGTATGGAATAATCCTTTGTCTGCTTTAATGGCTTTGGGATCATCGCCCTTGGATTCGATCAGGGTAATGACAACTACAATGGAACTCAATAGCAGGAATACAACGCCCATACGGTTCAGAAAAGGTAGGCTGGGAATCAATGCTTTAATTCCAATAGATAAAGGAATGGTTAACACTGCTGCCCAGAGAGCTGAATTGGCAGTGGCTTTTTTCCAAAATAGGCCGAAGATGAAAATAGCGAAAATGCCGGGACTAATGAAGCCGGTAAATTCCTGGATGAATTGAAACGCCTGTTCAAGGGATGAAAGCGTCGGAGCGATTAATACCGCAACGACTAACGCCACGGCGCTGGCAATTCGTCCGGTCAAGACCAACTGGGATTCCGAAGCGTCCTTTTTAATCAATTGCTTATATATATCCATGGAGAAAATGGTTGCGGTACTGTTGACCATAGAACTCAAAGAAGATACAATGGCAGCGATTAAAGCGGCAAACGCCAGACCTTTGAACCCTATGGGCACAAAAGTGCTCAGCAGCCAGGGATAGGCTACATCGGGTTTTGCGATATCGGCTTTAAGAACGAAGGCAACGATACCGGGAATTACCACGATTAACGGAGTGAGGATTTTCAGATAGTCGGCGAACATCAGACCGCGCTGAGCCTCATTGATACTTTTGGCTGCCAGGGCGCGTTGGGTAATGTATTGGTTACAGCCCCAATAAAAGAAATGCGCCATCCACATGCCTCCTAATAAGACGCCAAGACCAGGCAACTCTTTAAAGTTTGGATTGGATTTATCCAGAATCATATCAAATTTCTCTGGTGCTTGATGGATCAAATCTACGAATCCTGCGAGAACACCTTCACCACCACTGACGGCATTCAAGGCGAAAAACGTGGTAACCAATCCACCGACAATTAATATGGTTACTTGTACGACGTCGGTCCATGCCACGGCTTTTAAACCTCCGTAGATAGTATAGAGCGCCGAAAAAACGGCTAAGCCGAGAATACCATAGTACAGCGGAATTCCCATAATTGTCCGCAGAGCAAGAGCGCCGAGATAGAGCACGGAAGTTAAATTCACAAATATATAGAGCAGCAGCCAAAATACCGCCAGTCCGGTACGGACACGGCGATCGTAACGAATTTCCAGTAGTTGCGGCATTGTATAAATGCCCTCTTTCAGGAAAATCGGCAGGAAGAATTTTGCGATGACGATCAAAGCGATGGCGGCGGTCCATTCATAGGTGGCGATTCCCAGACCGATCACATACCCTGAACCAGACATTCCGATAAATTGTTCGGCGGATATATTCGCTGCAATTAGTGAGGCGCCGATCGCCCACCAGGGCAAGGATTTACTTGCCAGGAAATAATCGCTGGAATCTTTTTGATGACCCTTTTTCTCCCGGGATACCCAAAGTCCCAGACTAATGATAAACACGATATAACCGATAAATACAAAATAATCCAGAGTTGAAAAATTCATACTCAAATCCTCACGTTTACGGTTGAATGATTAATTCTTATTTGATATATGATTGAGTTTATGCGGGATGGTGATGGTTTAAGTGGCAGCATATATTTCATTACAGGATAAGGGACAAAAATTGAGCCATGTTGTGTTGTTTTATTGAATTTATTTTAATTTCGTTGTAGCTATACAATTTTCCTGTAAGAATCAGGAGATAAGAATAAAAATTGGAATTTTAATTGTTATATAAAATCTTGATTTTGGAGCTTTAATATTTTGAAATTATTAAAAAGATAAGTTTTTATTATCAATTTGAAAATTGGTTTACGCCTTACGATTATTTTAGCAGAACCATTTTGTTTGAAAGTGAATATGTATCCGTTTGTAATTTGACAAAATAGATACCGCCGGGATTCTCCCCGGCATCCCAATGAACATTATGATATCCTGCAGCTGTCGGTTTATCTACCAGCGTTGCGATGGTTTGTCCTAAAAGATTGTGAATGGTTATGGTAACTCTTTGGGAGACGGGTAACGCATATGATATGGTAGTGCCCGAATTGAAGGGGTTGGGGTAGTTTTGGAACAACTGAAAGTGGTTCGGAATTTCCGGGCTGTCAGAATTCGATGGAATAAGATCTTTTGATGCAATGGCGTTGGCCCAATCACCCCGGAAAATTATCTTCTGGTCGTAAATCCGCCTGGAAAATTCACCGTACCGGATGGAAAACCCGACGCCTACTGTAACCACCCGGGCATTGGCTTCAACAGAAAAAGCATCGGTAAAAGACCATGAACCATCCTGCAGATTGATCGTCGTTGAGCGGGCTTCACCGGGGGCAAAGCCGACATGGGGGAAATAGGCATAATCCAGGCGATTGTAATCTATACTGAAAGGCGAGTTATTGGCGATTTTAGCGATAATATGTATCTGACTGGTGGAGGTTAAATCAGTTGGTATGACCGAAAGATCCAAAGAAGGCAAGACGATGGTCTCCTTGCTGAGCAGCAGGGAAATGGACTCTGACTTCAACAATACACGCTGCTGATTATAAAATCGGAAATCCAGTACCAGGTCTTGAAGACTGTCGGCAGACACGTAATTGATTTTCGCAGTATAATATTCCGACAAATTACTGGTTCCGAAGAGAACAGTTTCGCCCACACTTACGGCAAAGCTGTCGACTTGCGGCATGAGGAAGAGCTCAATGGGGATATTTGCGATATATATCTGTTGATTGCGGGGTTCCGTAATGATGGCGCGATTGTATTCCGCGAAGGCGTTCCATACCGGGCGGGGCGTTCCTTCATCGGAACCCGGATTACTATCGAATTCGATCAGACCAAACCATTCTTCAGGGCTGTTGTCGTGAGTATTGGCGTCGCCGCCTTTCCACCAGCCGTCGTGGTATTGAAAAACACAGCCACCCTGAGCGCCGCCGTCGATCATACTGCGGTACATAAAGAGGTCGCCGTCAGTTTGTTGGGTTAGAGTATTGCCGCCGTAGCCGTATTCTTCCAAAAGAGGACCGGGCGAGACGGATAAACCGAATTCAGTGACAATAAAGGGCATATCCATTGAACGATTTTGTTTTAAATATTCACAAAATCCGGCATAGCCATGAGTGCTGCTGATAAGGACCGGGTTATAGATGTAAAGATTGTAGGCACCCATCTGGAACAGATCGCTGCGGATATAATCACCGACAGTCGTATTTGATATAGATACGGGAATTCCCGGATGTTTCTGCTGTATAATATTGATGATCCCTTGCCAGAGAGTAATCAAATTTTCCGGGCCACCATTATACACATCTTCAACCAGGGGTTCGTTCATAATCAGGTAGCCTATGATGCAGGAGAAGTTCTTCGAGTATGTCAGAACATCGGTGACGTGATTGAAGGTGTTATAAATGAAGGTCGGATCGCCGTAATCGCCATGGGGATCGATCCAGATGCCGAATAGAATTTTTAAACTCGATTCCTGAACAAGTTGGAGTTCCTCTTTACTTAGTGCGCCCCAAGTCCTGATAGTATTGAAACCGGCGTCTTTTATGTGCTGAAGGTCAAGACGGATCAATTCCGGATTAAATTGATATTCCCAGGGAACCTGTCCCGGTCGCGTGTGAGTTTCATAACCAATCCCTTTGATAAAGAATTTTTGTCCGTCTATAATATGCCAGCCATTATTTATTTCCAAACAGAATGTATAGACGGTTATTAGAGAAATGATTATTATTGCGGCCCGGATTCCTTTCATGAAACTAAGATACTAAAATTTTCTCAAATATTTTAATCAAAAGAATAAAAATGCGGTAACGCTATTTTTTCGAATAAAGAATCTGAATGGAAAAGCCTGGTTTTACTGCAAGGTTTTATTATTTACCTCCTGCTTTGAGACTATACGGCACCTCCTTTAAAATTATTATTTATATACATTATATACAGGATTTATGCTGAAAATTCTCCTCTGAAGTATTCCAATATTTTGATTTTTAAAATGGTAACAGTTACATATCAACGTCTCATTTTTGAACGATGTTAGGGTAAAATATTGATAGTTTCAAATAATCAAAATTACCAAGAATTTTATAAGTGCTTTTAGAAGGAGTAACCTTCTAACAAAACTTCTTTCTGCCAATTGTTGGAGAGTTCGTTGATTAGCCGTGGAGT
>JAHIOG010000218.1 GCA_018895675.1 bacterium | reverse complement strand
TTTTGTCTATGTACGGCTTTTTTAGTCTACTTTGAACTATCCAATTTAATTCTTCAGATATTATTCTGAAATTTTTATCAATTATTATTTCCATATTTCCCTTTCCTTTCATTTTCCAGCCTTAAAATAGCCTTCCTTGACATTGCTCATTTTCCAGCCTTTGCCTTGATTCCCGGAAATAGACCGGGTCTTTTTCTATTGCTAAAAAATTCCGTTTAAGCCGGTGACAGGCAATAGCCATGCTTCCCGAACCTGAAAACGGATCAAGTATTAAATCACATTCATTTGAAAGCGTCTTTATCAGATAGCCACAAAGTCCAAGTGATTTTTGGGTCGGGTGTCCTGTCCGCTCTGCTTCCGGCAGGTTATCTTTGCTTGGAAAATTAAGCACCTGATCCGGCCAGCGGTCGCCGTTTGTGTTATTGGTGATATAATCCTTTTCCTTTTTCCGGGTAGGGTTGCCGGCTTTGTGTTTTTTAGAATAGGGGAGACCGGGTCTCATAATCGGATTAAAAGTCAAATTTCGGGTTAGGGTGTTCCTTTTACACCATACAGTAACGATCTCCACGTTACTAATGGGTTGCATTTTTCCAATAGGTTGACCGTTACTCTTTTTCCAAACATAAAAATACCTAAAGCGAAAATAGGGTTCAAAGGCTTGACCTATTGCTACACCTGTAGGATAATCTGAAAATATAGCGATCTGACCACCGGTGCTGGAAATTACTCTGTTAAATTCCTTCGCAAAGTCCGGGAAAGATATTTCCCAATCATAAAGCCCGGCTAATGACCGGACATAGGGAACATCGGTACAAATCAAATCCACGCTGTCCGAATCAATATCGGTCATCAATTCGAGGCAATCACCGTGATATATCCGGTTTAACTCCATCTAAAGTAAATCCTGAAACATCAGTCTTGCCCGCTTACCGGGGTGCTTTTCGCCGCTAAGTAACCAAAGGTCAATTTGGCGGCGATTAAAGACGATCTTGCCGTTTGTACCAACTCTTTTAAATGGAATCTCGTTTCTTGACACTAATCGCCGAATTGAACTCTCAGAGGATTTAATATATTGAGCCAGGTCAGTTACGGATAGCCAAGTCAACGGCGGTGTGATCCGGTTTTCTATGGATTCCAATTTGCTGTAAATATCTTTGAATGTTATTTCCATCATTATTTCCTTTAAACTCACTTTTGCATATATACAATTGAGATAAGTATATATATATAGGTAACTGCGATAACTTCGATAAGCCGTAACTCGCAGACACTCAGAGACATACGGGAGACGAAAATTAATATTTCAACTGCGATAATGCTTGTTGTACAATTAGATAAGGTTTGATAAGGTTTGACAACTTCGATAACGAATCCCAAAAATTTCACCTATTCCCACCTTTTTCGGGCAATGAAATCGTCGGATTTCGCTTTTTACCATCAGATTTCAGGCGCCCTGACTTTAACAGACTTTGAACCCATTTTGACGCGGTATTATTGGACACTTTATATTCTGTCTCTATTTTTTTCTTTATCTCAGAATTGGTTAGAGATCCACTAGATTCTTGGACCAATGTGCATATTTTTTTATTTCTGTCAGTGTCCGTATTTGTAGTACTTAGTTTTTCCAGCCATAAAGTCGATGGGTTGAGTTTGTACGTTACATTTTCAATCTGCGCTCCATAACGTAAGTCAAAATTTATTTTTATAGAGGCTGTATCAAATTTTTTGAGTTCAATGTAACTGTCAACTGCACCGAATATAGCACTGGCTCCCCGTGTGTTACTTCCACCATATCCATCAAATGCCTTGCGCGAATGGTGCACAAGAATTATCGAAATATTGCATAATGTAGTGAGTTCACGGAAACGCTCCATCACTCTTTGCATAGCGTCATTTTTATTTTCGTCGGCATTATGGTAAGAAATAAAAGGATCGAAAAATGCAACGTCGAAATGTTGCAACCATCTTGAAAGTTTCTCAAAATTTTTATCGTCAAGAATGTTAAATGCCATGCGATCGGTTATAAAAAGCCAATTTTTAGGAGCAGCAAAACTACGTTGCATCATTGGTTTCAACCGCTGATCACGGGTCGCGAAGTAGGCCATTTCTGCCTGGCAATAAAATACTTTTTGCTGATGGAAGATTTTAAAATCGTGTAATGATTTTCCGAATGCCAAACAGATTGCCAAATTTAGCGCTAGCATTGTTTTGAAACTTTTAGGCGGAGCACTAATTAAAAGAATTGATTGCACAGGTAAAATGTTCTCAATTATGTATAGAGGCGGCGGAGTGTTATCGGTGATTATGTCTTCTATGTAATGACCTGGGAATTCAACTTTTCCCTGCGGTTCACTATCTTCAAGTAGTTGTCTATCGAACAGTTTTGCGGATCCGATGAGACGATCAATCCCATCTTTTCCGAATTTTACCAGAACGTCGTTTGCATCCTTACAGCCGTCGGGCCAAGTGACGGAATAACATCGCTCAGGACCCAATCGTCGCGCTAGTTCACGCTCTAGGATTTTCCCAGGCCCATCGTTATCGACCGCCAGAATATACTTATCAAAACCATGCAAAAATTCCTTGCAGGATTCTATATAGCTAAATTTCAAATTGAAATTTTCCGACTTTGTTGAAGGTGCACCGTCAGGGACACTAACGACAAATTCTAGTCCGGCCTCATGAATACTCAACGTATCTATCTCACCTTCAGTCAATATAAGAAAGTCGGTTAAATAATCAGGAACCAAGTCCATCCCAAACAGAATTTTTTCACCACCTTTAATCTGCTTGAAATACTTATTTGCACTCCGAAATTTCACATTTTTAACTTTGCCATTCCGTTTAATAAGGAAACAAATTGCACTGACTTTTTTATTAATTTGTGGGAAATATGTATTCTGAATGTATTGGACGTCGTATGCTTTTAATGTGTGTTTTAAGATACCACGTTCTGCAAAATATTTAATAGCCTTTTCCGGCAATTCGTCATCCGGCGGGCAGTCAATTTTAATAGGTTGCGGCTTTGGTTTTCGGCTCGATATGACTGGTTTTGATTCTGTTTTGTAACTCAGCGATCCGCTCCATGAGCAATGTGAGCAATTCCAAATTTTACGGTCAGCATCAATTCCCAAGCACTTAATATTCGATTTCTTCCGGGTGTGACTACATTTCGGACATGTGGTGTAATGCTGTCCGGTTGCATCCATCGGTAAATCAATCCCGTAATCCTGAAATGCTTTTTTATTTATTTTTGTCATTTTTGTAACCGTAACAATCCATCAACAGCCTTATTCAGAAGCATTTAACTTTGCCAGACGTACCTTGATAATTTTAACCGCTTCCAGTGGAAACTGCCGTGGTATGGATCGCCCCAACCGAACGCACGGGATTATTTTCTCTCTTACCAAATAATCAATCGCTGCGTGTTTAAGTCCAGTCAGCTCTTGCAATTCTTTTTGGCTTAATGTTTTTTTACCCATCTTTAAATCCTCATTTTATTCAAAATTCTAAAATGAGTTTACACTTATAATTTGTTATTGTCAACATTAACAGTAACTTAGACAGTTAAAGTCCCAATAATATCCCAATGGAATTTTTGTTTTTATAGAGGAGAATGATTTTTTTGAAAAAAGTTGGGATTTTTGGGATTTTATCCCAATATATTACTTTATTATTTTACCCCTGTAGAGATAAGATTCTGGATAATATCTTCGTAAAGTGTCAACGGAATATTTTTCAAATGGTTTTTGTTTTTTAAGGTTTCGTGCAATATCTGTTATAGTGAAATGGGTATTTCTATCTTTTATCTCTCGACCTTTTTCTTTTATTTTTGAACGTAACTTATGCTGTTTATCTGTC
>JAHIOG010000217.1 GCA_018895675.1 bacterium | reverse complement strand
ATTCTTCTTCGCTTCGCTCATCCGGCAGCTGCCGGACACATATAATCACTTTTTACGAAACCATTAAGGAGGAAAAATGGAATTGGACCTTGAAAAATTAATAAAGATAGTAGGGAAGGAAAATGTAAGGTTTGACCCCGCCGATCTTATTGTATATGGTTCGGATTCATCGGTTCACGAGGCTCCGGCAACAGCTGTTGTAAGACCTGAAAATGTCGAACATGTTCAGGAAATTGTTCGTTATGCAAATTCAAATAAAATACCAATAATACCCAGAGGTGCAGGTTCAGGAATGTCCGGACAGGCTGTTCCGATAAATGGCGGAATTGTATTGGATATGAAAAAGATGAATCATGTTCTTGAAATCAATCTCGCAGATGTTTATTGTAGAGTCGAACCGGGTGTCGTGGATGATGATTTAAATCGTGTTTTAATGCCTTATGGTGTATTTTATCCTCCCACTCCTGCGTCAAGTAGAGTGGCTACGATTGGCGGTGAAATTGCTAATAATGCAAGTGGTGTGAGGTCGGTCAAATATGGAGCCGTGCGGGATTACGTACTTGGGATGAAGGTCGTGATGGCAAATGGTGATCTGGCTTCATTTGGATGCAGAACAAGGGTTGAAGCATCTGGTTATCAGCTCGATCGACTAATGGTCGGTTCTGAGGGAACTCTTGGTATCATTGTCGAAGCAACATTAAGATTTGCACCTATTCCAAAATTTAGATGTATGGGTACTGCAAAATATAACAAGCTTGAGGAGGCCGGCGATACAATTGCTGAAATTATGGCAAGTGGTTGTCAGCCCTCTTTATTAGAATTGATGGATAATGTTGCAATCACGGCGGTGAATAAAACGATGAATTTGGGGCTTCCTGATGTAGAAGCTATTTTAATATTCGAAGCTGATGGAATGGTTAAAGAAGCGGTTGATTTTGAAGTGGAAAAAATAAAAGCAGTTTGTGAAAAACACAATGGCTTTGGAATCGAATTAAGTTACGATGCAAAGGAACGTACACGTATTTTTTCAGGAAGGAAAAAATTATTTCCGGCATTGTCGAAATATCAAGAGCTTCTCTCATGCACCTCCCTGGCCGATGACATGGCTGTTCCTTATTCGAAAATGGCAGAAACTGCCCGGAAGATTCATGAAATCGCTAAAAGGAATAATGTTATTATGACTGCTTACGGACATTGTGGATCAGGATGCATGCATACAAAAATATTAATGGATCCTACTAAAAAGAGCCAATGGGAGAATGCAAAACAGGCAGTTATGGAAGTTTATGATTATGTTCATTCTGTCGGAGGAACAACCTCTGCTGAACACGGCATTGGATTATCAAAAGCACCTGCTTTTAAAAAAGAGAAACATGATTCACTTAATATCATGCGTGCCGTGAAGAAGGCTCTTGATCCCAATAATATTTTGAATCCCGGTAAATTAATGGATGCTCCCGATGATTGGGTAACTGCGACAAGACTCAGATATAAACATAATTAATTGGTAGGAAGAAAATAATGGAATTGAATAATTTAAAAAAATGGCAGGATAAACTGCATGTTTGTATTCGATGTGGTTATTGTTTCGAGCATTGCCACATTTTCAAGATTACAGGCTGGGAATCTGATTCTCCGCGTGGTAAACTTATTATGCTTCATGGATTACTTCAGGGTGATATAAAGCCTTCGGATTACCTCGCTGAAAAGATGTTTGAATGTTATATGTGTAAACGATGCGAGGCTTCCTGTTCTGCCAAAGTCGAAGTCACCGAAGTGTTCATGGATGCAAGAGTAGATTTTGCTGAAGCGGGTTATGATGTTGTAGGCACAACTTCAGGAACGAATGAAGATTTATGCTGTCGATGTCAAGTATGTGTTGCAGTTTGTAAACACGAGGCGAGGTCACTGGACAAAGAAAATAAAAAAATAGTTATCGACAAAGTAAAATGTCAGAGTTGCGGCTGCTGTGTTGCCGCATGTCCCTCTGGTGCAGCGTATAGTCAGGAAGGTTTTAGACTTACTCCGAACGAATTACGTGAACAAGTTGTAAATTATCTTGCAGGAGGTGTCGAATGAGTCCGAGAACAATTATTTTCTCATGTAATTGGTCATCATATCCGGGACTGCAACTTTCTGAAAATCCGCTCGAATCAGTTCCGGAAGACCACAAATTAATAATTAATATGTGCGCCGGCAGAATATCACCGGAATTGATAATAGATGCGTTTAAAAATGGAGCCTGGGGAGTGATGATTGCGAGTTGTCCTATAGACAAATGCGAACATGACGGAAATTACAAAACACGAAGAAGAGTATTGCTTTTAAAAAAGACTTTAGAACAATTTGGCATTGATGCGAATAGAATAATATTGGAGTGGATTGATAAAGATGAGTCTGCTAAATTGAAACAGGCAATTAATCAATTTGTTACTGAAATCAATAAATTGGGTCCCATTAATTTTTACGATTAGAAGAAGTGCGATTTTGATAAAATTTGCTTTGCAATGCCGTTTGCTGTGCTTGTCGGAAAAGAAGGATTTATTAACCAATATATTAAATGAGGAAAATTAGGAATTTAGATGCTTTTTAATTATTGGACGTTTTTATATCTGTACTTATGCAAACATAAAGTTAAATAAGCAAAGCTATTTAATTCCTTACATTTTTATATGCTTACGAAAATCAGACTCCGATTAAAGTTAATTCTGAGTTTTTTATCAATAATTGTTATTGTTGGTGTTACATCTACTTTAGTAGGTGTGCATTTGATTGCCGATAGAATAGTGAACCAAGCTCAGGAGAAGGTTGAATTAGACCTCAATTCAGCAAGAGAAGTATACAATGATAAAATCAGAGATGTTAGTACTTCTATACGTTTGACTGCTCCTCGGTTCTTTTTAAAAGATGCTACCTTAAAAAATGATGTAAAAATGCTTGAAGTAGAACTTAAGAAAATAAGAGAAAGTGAGTTGCTGGATATACTTACTCTTACTGATAAAGACGGAAGGGTTCTTATTAGAACACGGAACCCTGAAGCTTATGGGGACAGTCAGGGGGGTGATGAGCTGATAAGGGAGGTGATTCGTAAAAAGGAAATAGTAGCATCAACTCAAATAATTTCAAAAGAAGAACTTCTGAAAGAAGGGGGAGATCTTGCAAAGCAGGCTCATATTGAGTTTATTTCAACTCCCAAAGCAAAACCAAGACCTGAAAAAGAAGAAAATTCAGGGATGATGATAAAGGCAGCAGCCCCAATTTTGGATTACCATGGAAACCTAATCGGTATCTTATATGGGGGGAACCTGCTTAATAGAAATTATGAGATT
>JAHIOG010000216.1 GCA_018895675.1 bacterium | reverse complement strand
CGCTGATCAAAGTCTAAAAAGAATTCCTGATGGGGAACTTCCTCGTTCGTATATGCCGAGAAATATCCCCCTAACGGATTGGAATTATTACCTTTCGCAACTGAGAGCGAATAGTTAATCGAACCGGTTAAATTTCCGACATGACTCTTGCTTATACTGATATCTATTCCTTTCACACTGGCATAATCGGTATTGGAATAGACGATATATTGATTGGAAAGGTAGCGCATTTGTACCGAAGATAATAAATCTCTGATATCTTTCGACCAGGCCGTAAACTCTAAAGCAATATTCTCTGAAAGGGCTTGCTTAATACCGGTTTCAAAAGAAACAGTTTTTTGAGCTTTTACCCGGGGATTCCCTACCAAAGGCATACTGTATGACAAGTCTTTGCTTGCGTTGTAGGTGATGGATCTAAAATTCGGATTCTGGAAAAAGTGACCATATGAAAAGTGAAAAACAGTATTTTCCGTAACAGGATAAGCAATTCCTATCCGGGGACTCCATTTAGACTTTGGTGGCACGTCAGTAACCGGAGCTTTTTTCCAAACATTATTGGTTGAGTCCCATAAAACAAAACGCTGAATATTTTCCCACATAGCCGCATTTGGGTCGATATAATCATAGCGCAAGCCAATATTGAAAATAATAAAATCGTATTCTATCTTATCCTGGATATAAAACGAACCTTCAACCGGAGCAAATGTCGTATCATCTTTAAAATTCGTTCCTCCGGTCCAGGGCTGTTCCTCTGTATAAATGTCAAGATTATGGCGCTGATAGGTAAATCCGGATTTCAGGAGATGACGCTGGTTTAGCTGGTAAGTGAGATCAAATTTCGCAGACGAAGTGCGACTTTTGTTATCAGTATAACTCCCCTGATCCCCGCTAACATAAAAATAAACCGATTCATCGGTAAGAGCTTGCTCATATTCGGAAGGTTTTTTATCCATAACCCCCACTTTAGTAGATACATTGATCTGGGATAATGAGAAGGTATAGAAAAGCGGTTTGCTGATCGAATGATTTAAGGTAAAAGACATTCTGTCATTTACTCTAAAAGAATGAGCCTGATGCTCGGGTCTGTATTTCCATTTATGTGAATAATTCTGATATAATTGTGCCGAACTATATAAATATAGACCAAACTTCATTCTCGGGGTCATTTTATTTGTTAATTTAATCTGGCTATCCTGTCTGATATTAGCGCCATGAGGAAGGGGATTGTCAATCTTACTGTAAAACCATGATGCAAAATAGTAAGTATTTTTCAATGGTAATTTTCCACTTGAGGTAAGATTTACCGAGCCTTTAACCGGCAGATTGAATAATGGCATCATAGATTCCGGATAGAATCCGGAGGGACTGTCTTTCATATAATCGAAGAGTTTTTCCTTCAGATCAATATAAGTATAATCAGTATCATTAACACTTTTAAAGGCGCCGACGGAGTGGTAGGGAGATTCATTGAGTTGATCTGAAATATATTCCAATTTTCCACGAAATTTATCGCTGCCCTCTTTAGTTACGACATTTACCACAGCGGACATGGCTTCTCCGTACTCAGCATTGAAAGTACCGCTTATAACACTCATTTCCTGAATAGCATTCTGATTTATAGACCCGGTAAAATCGCCTTGCATGGGATCTTTTACTATGATACCATCAATCATATATAAAATCTCATTCGTACGTCCGCCGCGAACATGGATTCCGCCTCCTTCATCGGTCGTAAATCCCGCCCTGGTCACCAGAACATCTTTGAAGTCCATCACAGGCATGTTGACTATTTCATCAGCTTGAATGATTACTACTTTAGAGGTCGCGTCCTTTTGAATTAAGGGTCGTTTGGATATAACAATTACTTCTTCCCCGGATTCGAGTACAGTTTGTTCCAAAACAACATCCAGTTTAGCAGTATAATCCGAAAGAATAGTAACTTCTTGCTCTACCCGGGTTTTATATCCAATGAACATATATTTAACCGTATACTTACCCGGTGGAATATTCAAAATAAAATAACTGCCGTCTTTATCGGTAGCTGCGCCAAGATCCCGCCCCATAATGACTACATTGACCCCGATTAGCGGTTCTCCCGTATCCGTTCTAATAGTTCCGGAAAGTTTACCGCCAACTCCAGCTAAAAGCATTGCTGAAAAACTGCATAAAATAACAGCTTGTTTAAGTAATTTAATCATTTATAAAAATGAATGGTGGAGGCATACACTTTAGATAATCCACACCTCCACTAAACAAATAATCCTTTATTATTTTAGAAGAAGCATTTTTCTCATAGTATTTTGCGAACCATCAGATATAGTATAAAGATACACGCCTGAAGGTACTCTTTGTCCAAGACTATTTCGACCATCCCAGATGATAGAATATTGGTTCGGGACGAGATTACCCGTTATTAAATTCCTTACAATCCCTCCATTAACATTGAAAATATTCAAAGAGATGTTTGAACTAACATCGACCTGAAAACTAATTGTGGTTGCCGGGTTGAAGGGATTTGGATAATTTTGAAACAGGCTGAATTTTGCCGGTATTGATGTTTTTACTTCCGGATCTATACTTGTTGCCTGATTTGGTGTAACTACAATATT
>JAHIOG010000215.1 GCA_018895675.1 bacterium | reverse complement strand
CTTCCGTTTCTAACATCCCCATAGCTTCCGGAATAGTTACCGCAACAAATTCACTGATATTCCGGTCTGTCAATAACGACTTCATCTTTGTCACAGTGTTTTGCGACAAAAGAATTTTTTGAGCAATAGATTCCAACTCCTCAACCGGAAACTCTCTATGATATTTCAAAATTGCCCGATATGAAACCCGCAGCCACTCTCGAACAAGTTCAGGAAATTGAAGGAGTTGGATTAGATGACCGGTAGGCGCTGTATCAAAAACGTATATATCAAATTCGTGATTATTAACAGAGTCCATTATGTTCTCTAATGCTAATACTTCTTCCAAGCCGGGTGGGTAGGTATCCACAAACCTTGACATGACTTCCTCATCAAAATCCAACCGCCATTTCCGCGTACTTATAACGTTGTGCTCTTGCCATATTTTAAATGCCGATTTAATGTTTTTTTTATATTCATCGCGAAATTGTTGATATAGCTGCGTCCCGTCAATTTCAAGAGCATGTAGATTATCGACCCCTTTAATTTTTGTGATTTTATCACCGATAGGCTGATTAAAACTATCTGCAAGAGAATGGGCGGGATCAGTTGAAAAGATAAGAATACGCAGGTCGGGGTTGTCAACCGCCAGAGCTACCGCAGTTGATGCCGAGACGGTTGTTTTCCCAACACCTCCCTTGCCTCCGAAAATGACAAAGTGTAATTTTTTCCGCAAAAGATCCTTCATCGTTCCTGTCGGAAAAACAATATTTTGAATAGAATCTCGTATTTGACCATCGCCATTGTCTTCAACAAACTCACCAATCAGGGAAGCGGCATAATCAAGAAGTGTGTACTCGCCCCGAACCTCACGTGCAAACAAAGGAACCTGAATGATGTTGTAATTGCTGAATTTAGAATGAATATCAGCTAAACCTATTTTGCTGTCTTTATTGCGATTTGAACAAAAAGCGCAGTCCTGATTTACAGCAACACGGTTTACTATGATATTTTTGATAGCCATCTGTTGCTTATTCAGTGATTTCAGCAACTTTTCCGTTTCTAAAATACTCATGTCTTCTGCAATAGTCACAGGGACGAACTCGCAATGTTCAGCATCTCTTAAAACTCCCAGTAGTTTCCCCAGTTCATGGGAGAGCATCTCAATGAATTGCTTCACGTTTCCCTTAGGGGGCTGGCGCTCATGAATTTTGAAACCTAATGTTGCCACACCGGTTGATATAACCCTATACCTTTTCAGTGAAATTTTAAATATCTCAATCCATTCCAGTAATTTACCAGGAAGCTCCAGCAGTCTGAGAGTATGCCCCGTAGGAGCGGTATCCCAGATAACTGTATCATATTCCCATTTACGAAATACTCCGAATTTGAGCAATTTCTCTATCTCCATAAGGACCATCATATCTTCCATCCCGGGAAGTTTAAAAGTGAGAAAATCCCGGATGTCAATCTGGTCGGAAGAATAAGACATCCGTGAAAGATTCTCGATAGCGGTTTTATGCTTGCATCTGAATTTCTCCAGCATCTTTGATGTGTCCATCTCAATAGCCCAGAGATTGGGCAAACCATTTACAGGGGTCAAATAACTCCCTACCGGACAATTCAGGCTATCTGACAGTGAATGCGCCGGATCGCTTGAAACTACCAAAAATCGTTTTCCCGGATAGATGTGAGCAAGATAATTAGCTGTAGCACAGGAAGAAGTAGTTTTACCTGTCCCACCCTTACCGCCAAAAATCACAAGCCTGATATCTTCATTTGCCAAAAAGGTAGGAGTATTATTAGAAAAATATTTTTTCAGTCTTCTCTCCCTTCATCTTCAAATGCCTTACGCTCAAATTCAATACCGGTCACATGTTTTATCGCTGTCTCAGAACCGGTTGAATGTTTAACCGGATTGTACTTTTTTTTCTTTTTCTTTTTGACATCATCATAGTGTGTACCTGTTGAATGTTCAACATTTGCATCCTTGCCTGTAGAATACTTCATCTTAAGCTCCTCTCACTTTGGCTAATTGCGTCACAAATGCTTTGCCTTTTTCTGTGACTTCATAGCCTGTTAATATAGTTCCTTTTAGATAGCCCTGTTTACGCAGGGATTTGATGAGTACTGCTGCGTATTCAGCAGAAAATCCCAGCTCTTTACCCACTTCCTCAGAACTAGTAATTCCAAGTTGATAAATTATTTCCAGGGCATCTCTTTCACTTGCCACTATTGATTGTTTAGTATCACATTTCATCGTAATAGTTTACTCCCTCTTAGAAAACGGAGTATTGATCCGTAGGATTTCCTCCGGAGGAGTGTTGGAGTATTGGAGTGTTGCATCATTACAGTCCTCCGATTTTTATTTCTCGCATTTATCAGTGCTCCCATTACTCCACTTCTCCATTACTCCATGAACAGTTATCATTTAATAATCCCACACTTGTGTTTTTAATGATTTTTTCTGATCTCCTCGCTTTACGCCCATTCTCTTTCGCAATGTTGTTTCGCGCCAGGGTCCGCGGTTGTAAATAACCAACCAGTGTTTATTATGCGGACCTTGAACTTTCATCTCAATCCGGTAATCTTTCCCAAGTCTCATTTCCTCTAAAATGTTAGAAGGTATAGTAATTTTCCCATCGCTCTCAACAATGGCATGAGCCTTATCCATAATAACCTCAAATTGAGAAAGTTTTGGGGGATTACTCGGCACAAATAAAACAGCATGGGGATAGCGGGAAGTCTGCTGAATCCGAAGCGCCATTAATAGGACAGTCCGCCCTTCTTCCAGCCCCATACACCGCTGAATGTTGCCGGGAATTTTGATCTTTCCTGCTTCGTCAACTCTGCTAAAACCTCGAATTAAAGCCATAATTAAATTTTACCTCTAACTTAAATAACTCTTAAACCACAAAGACGGGACATCAAAATACATCCCCCTTTAGTTCCCCCTTTACTAAGGGGGATTTTCCTATATTCCCCTCTAATAAGTTAAACGAAGTGAAATCCCGATTTTCGGGGAGGGGTACGGCTTTAGCCGGGGGGTGTGTTATCGCTTTAGTCACAGGAATACTCTCTTTTCCACACGGATCTTCCGGCACACTCTCTAATCCATCTCTCATACATTCCATAGCCTTAATTACCATCATTATTACATCCCCCTTTTTATTCCCTCATAT
>JAHIOG010000214.1 GCA_018895675.1 bacterium | reverse complement strand
TGGTTGGACCTTATTGCTTACTTTCATAAATATCAAAAATTTTCTGACCGGTAATCCGAACATGATCAATCCGGCAGTTTATGTTGGGGGGGGCTTTTTTGAAACAGCGCCACAAATTTCTTCAAATGTAGGTTCTGCTTTTGGCGTGTATTACCTGATAGGTGGTGTTCTATTCTGTTTTTTTATGACTGTTTTGTTTGCAATTGTAAGTTATTTCTTGTATTACAGGGCTTTTTCGACTAAAAATCCGGTGCTTGTTTATTTTAACCTGTTGTTCTGTATGCTGGGAATGTTGACATTTTTCGTCCAGTATTTTACTCTCCTGACATTATACGAAATGACATTAGTGTTTCTCCTGTTTATTGGGATATTCCGGTTTGGTAACTATGTAAAATCTATCCTGTCTGAAAATTTTATCTTATTGGAAAAAAACGGTGTACAGAATTAATCTATATTATCAGCATTTTATTGAGTATTTAATATGAAAATTTGTCTTTTAGGTAATGCACAAAGTATTCACTGCGTCAGGTGGGCTAATGCGTTCCGGCAACTGGGACATGACGTTTGGTTGATTTCCTTGAATCCTCCGGCGATTCATCCTCTTGATCCGGGAGTTCAAATCGAGATTTTACCTTTTAAAGCGCCCCTTGGCTACTATCTGAGCTCTGTCAAAGCAAAATCAATTATCAATAAAATAAACCCGGATATATTAAATACGCATTATGCCAGTGGTTATGGAACTTTGTCACGGCTTGTCAATTTTCAGCCAACTCTCTTATCTGTCTGGGGTTCGGATGTTTTCGATGTTCCTTATCAAAATAAGATGCTGTTTAATATTATTAAAAAAAATCTGGCAGCCGCGACAAGGATTGCATCTACCAGCAGAATCATGAAAGATCAAATTGAATCCATCTGTAAACCGGAAGAAGATATTTTCATTACTCCCTTTGGAGTAGACCTGGATTTATTTAGACCGACGGGGAAAAAGGATGACACAGCCATTACTATTGGGATGGTTAAAAGCCTGGAAGAGAAATACGGACCGATATATCTTGTTAAAGCATTCAGAATTGTACTTGACAGACTTCAAAAAGAAGGTCAAAACGAAGCAGCCGAAAAGTTGCGTCTATTGATTGTAGGTGACGGACCGCAGCGCAGGGAAATCCAGGCATTAATCAGACAATTATCCCTGGAGAGAATAACTGAAATGCCGGGTGAAATTTCCCATTCCACTGTTCCGCAATATCTGAACCGGATGGATATATTATGTGTGCCGAGTATCGTCCGTGAAAGTTTTGGTGTCTCGGTTCTGGAGGCTTCTGACTGTGAAGTCGCGGTTATTGCGTCGGATATAGGCGGATTACCGGAAGTGCTCATCGACGGTGAAACCGGATTGTTATTTGAGCCCAAAAATGAAATAGATCTGGCTGACAAGTTATATCGGCTGGTCATGGATACTGAACTCAGAAATAGAATGGGAAAAAACGGGCGACGATTTGTTGCTGAAAATTACAGTTGGGATGAAAATGTTTCAAGAATGGAGCAATATTATTATCAAATCATCAGGAATAAAACTAAGTTTACAATTAGATAATATGATTTTATTTTATATCGCAATTGATTATTAGGAAGGAATTTTTGGATATTCTATGAAGAAATCAGTATCAGTAATTATTCCCTGCCGGAACGAGGAAAGTCATATTGGTAATTGTCTAGATACCATAATTTCGCAGGAATATCCAAAAGAATTACTTGAGGTTATAGTCGTTGATGGAATGAGTGATGATCGGACAAGGGAAATTCTAAAGATTTACATGCATAGTTATCCATATATAAAACTTTTAGATAATCTGCGGAAAATCGTTCCGTCGGCATTAAATGTTGGAATAAAATATTCCAAGAGTGAAGTAATCGTAATCATGGGTGCACATACAGAGTATGCTCGTGATTACATTTCTAAATGCATTGAGGTTCTTGAACAAACGGGAGCTGATAATGTTGGCGGAGCTGCTCGAACCAAAGCGAAAGGTTACATTCAGAACGCTGTCAGTATTGCTTTTAAAACATCGTTTGGAGTGGGAGGGGCGAAATCCCATTATGAAGAGAATGAAGGATATGTTGATACCGTCACCTATGGTTGTTACCACAGGAAAGTATTCGATAAAATAGGGCTTTTTGATGAAGAGCTCGTTCGTAATCAGGATGATGAATTTAATCTTCGTCTCACTCGGTCCGGCGGGAAAATCTGGCAATCACCAAAGATTAAGTCCTGGTACTATCCTCGTGCATCCATTATTGCCTTGTTTAAACAGTATATGCAATACGGATACTGGAAGGTCAGAGTGATTCAAAAACATAAAATTCCCGCGGCGATCCGCCATATTGTTCCTGGTACATTTGTCGGTTTGATTACTATTCTAATTGTATTCTCTCCATTTAGTCAACTCTCTCTAAAAATATTAGGTGGATTACTTACTTTTTATCTGGCCGCAAGTGTTGCTGCTTCTTTTCTGTCTTGTAAAGGTCCTACAAAATGGAAGTATATTCCTGTCATGCCGATAATATATTTTGCTTATCACTTTGGTTATGGATATGGATTTTTACGGGGGGTATTAGACTTTGCTATACTGAAAAAGCAGGCAAATGAAACATTCACAAAACTTACACGAACTGAAAATGTTGAGAAAAAATGACCAGCCTATCCTTAAATGAAGCCATCGAGTGGCGAATACCAATTTGGGGACCAGCGGTTAGTAGTGCTTTTAAACGTGCTGTCCCGTTTATTCCGCCAAATGCGAAAGTACTGGAGATCGGATACAATACCGGAATGATGTCCTGCCATATGGCTGTTCAATATGGGTGGCATATTGTCGGTTATGATATTACTGATTCATCACGTCTTAAGGCTGAAGAGAATGCCCGGCGTTATGGATTGAAAGGGATTATCGATTTTAGACTCTGTTCGCCAAATGCGACGCTTTCTATTAAGGGTCTCTACGATGCTGTTTTTATTAAAAGCGTCCTTTATCATATTTCCGATAAGGAAATTTACAGGAAATGGCTTGACTGGCTTTATAGCGTTTTAAAAGATGGTGGAGTGATAATAGCCATTGAAAATGGAAAGGGCGGAATGCTTGATAGATTTTATAGAAAAATAATTAAGCGATCTCGGTGGGCTAATTTTTTACTTTTCGATCGATGGACCGAGAAAGAATTCCAACAAAGATTCAGAAAGGTGGATGTCCGGTATTTTGGTCGATTCAGCCAGTTCTTTACATTTTTGCCGAAAGTATGCTGGTTGATTCGGATGCTTGAAGATAAATTCTGCCCACCTAGTGCTGACAATTGCTTTATCGCTTCTATTATAGCACGAAAATAAATGAGGCATTTTGTTTATAGATCATAAATGAAAAACAAGATTATGAGAATTCCCAGAGGGTTGATATAAGATGTCCGGCATATCTTTAAATGAGATCCTCAAGTGGCAAATACAAATTTTGGTGTCGGCGGCGTCAAAACCCCTTGACCGGGTCGCTAAGGTATTCTCGATAAACCGCTTTATCTGGATAAATGGAACGGAGAATATCTACTTATGAAACAGGAACTGGCTAAATATTTTTCTCTTGATCAATCGCAAATTACACTTTTCTGGAAGGGGAGAGTAGCCCTGTATGCGATTTTTAAAGCCCTTGGAATCAAAGAGGGTGATGAAATTATCCTGCCCGCTTTTACCTGCGTGGTAGTTGCCAATCCGATTATTTATCTGGGGGCCCGGCCGATTTACGTCGATATTGATCCGAAGACATACAACATGGATATTTCCCGGATCGAAAACAAAATAAATAACCGGACGCGGGTTATCCTGGCCCAAAATACTTTCGGACTGGCTCCTGATCTTGATAAAATCTTTGAGATAGCCGGGAAACACAATCTTACAGTTGTTGAAGACTGTGCTCACGGTTTTGGTGGCTATTACAAAGGGCAGCCCAACGGGTTAATTGCGGACGTCTCCTTTTGCAGCACTCAATGGAATAAACCGTTTTCAACCGGCATTGGTGGATTTGCGATTACGAAAAATGCGGATATTGCCGCAAAACTAAGGGATATTGAAAAAACCTTTACTAAACCATCCTTAAAGGAAGAAATGGTGCTTAGAGTGCTGCTGTTTGCTCGCGGACGACTGGGTACCAAACTCTACTGGCCCGCGATCAAGACCTACCGCTGGTTAAGTAAAAACAACCTGGTGTTGGGTTCGTCACAGGGAGATGAGCTGGAGCATCCCGTAATGCCGGCGGGATTTGCCAAAGGATTATCCGAAACACAAGCCAATCTGGGCAACCGGGAACTTGGTCGGATCGGACAATTAATGGAACACCGGAAGAAAATCGCGGCCATTTTTACAAAACAGCTGCAGGATATGCAGATTGAACCGCCATATGAACCGGAATATGCCGAACATACATTTCTGAAATATCCTCTTCTCGTCCGTGATAGAGAGACATTCTTTGTTCTTGCCGAAAAAAATAAGATCGAACTTGGTGATTGGTTCTTATCTCCAATTCACCCCATTATAAAAAATTTCGAGCGCTTTTATTATTATTGGGGCGATAATCCCATTGCGGAAACCATTTCAAGGCATATTATTAATCTTCCCACACATTCGAATATCTCCGAGGATTACGCCATCCATATAACCCAATTTCTGAAAGAAAATAGAGATCAGATTTATGGTTCCTACCGGGAAATTCTTCAATAAAATTTCTCATCCAGATTTTCTGAATGAAAGTGAAAACAAAGTGAGGTCATTTTGAAAGTTCTCGTAACAGGCAGTGGTGGTTTTATCGGCTCGCATCTAGCCGAGAAATGCATTGAGAAAGGTTATACAGTACGTGCGTTTGTCCGGTATAATTCGAATAACCGCTGGGGCTGGCTCGATTCTTCTCCTTATAAGAAGGATTTTGAAGTCATCACCGGTGATATCCGGGATTTTGATTCTGTATATAATGCGGTAAAAGGCTGTGATGCGGTGTTTCATCTGGCTGCCTTAATTGGTATACCATACTCCTATGTTTCTCCCAAAGCATACATAGAGACGAACATAAACGGTACCTATAATGTTTTACAAGCATCTAGAGAACTGGATCTGAGTAATGTTCTTATTACTTCGACAAGTGAAACCTACGGCACAGCTCAATACGTTCCAATTGACGAAAACCACCCTTTAGTAGGGCAATCACCTTACTCTGCGACAAAAATTGCTGCTGACCAACTGGCAATCAGCTACTATCGATCTTTTGGTTTGCCGGTCAAAATTGTACGTCCTTTCAATACTTATGGTCCAAGACAATCAGCCCGGGCGATCATTCCGACCATTATATCCCAGATATTATCCGGTAAAAAGGTTATCAATGTGGGGAATTTAACTCCTACCAGAGACCTGACGTTTGTTAAGGATACATGCAACGGATTCCTTGAAATTCTGAAATCTGATCGGTTGTTTGGGGAAGCCACGAATATCGGGATGAATGAAGAAATCAGTATTGAAAATCTGATTAAACAAATCGTACAGATTATGGGAGCAGATGTTCAAATTGTCAGCGAGCAGGAGAGGATCAGACCCGACCACAGTGAAGTCGAGCGATTAATGTGCGATCATACAAAAATTAAGGAAACCACCGGTTGGAAGCCGGAATATGATCTTAAAAAGGGCCTGACGGAAACGATCGCCTGGATAAAGGAAAATATTAACCTGTACAAACCTGAGATTTATAATGTCTGAATTTATACCTCTTTCCGTTCCTTCGATCAAGGGAAATGAATGGAAATATGTCAAAGAATGTATCGATACGGAATGGGTATCCTCTGCCGGTAAATATGTGGATCAATTCGAAAAGGATATCTGCCGGCTCTCCGGCGCCGGATATGCGATAGCCTGTGTGAATGGTACGGCGGCTTTACAGATCGCTCTGCAACTGGTTGGAGTTACTTCGGACGATGAAGTTATTGTACCCACGATAACATTTATTGCATCTGTTAATGCAATCAGTTATCTGAATGCAAAGCCAGTTTTTATGGATTGTGATGATTTTTATAATATTGATGTTGAGAAGACCATTGATTTTATTCGAAAGGAAACAATTTATAAAAACGGATTCACCTTTAATAAAAAAACAGGCAAGCGTATCGCTGCTGTTATAATAGTACATGTATTTGGAAATCCAGTTAATGTGGTTTATCTGTTAGATTTATGTCGAGCAAGAAATCTATCGATTGTTGAAGATGCCGCTGAAAGTATTGGCACTTATTACACAGCCGGTGATTTATCATCGCGACACACCGGAACCATTGGTGATGTTGGTTGTTACTCATTCAATGGCAATAAAATAATCACCTGTGGTGGTGGAGGGATGATCGTAACCAATAATCGGGATTATGCTGAACGAGCAAAATATCTCACTACCCAGGCAAAAGATGATCCTGTTCGCTACATTCATCACGAAATTGGTTATAATTTCCGGTTGACAAACGTTCAGGCTGCCCTGGGAGTCGCTCAACTGGAAAGTCTACAGGACTATATAATCGTTAAAAAGAAAAATTATGAGTATTATAAATTAAATATTGATTCAATTCCCGGTTTATATCTGGCAAATGTACCGGAATACGGGCATTCAAATTACTGGTTTTACTGTCTGAGAATTAATCCGGATGGATACGGTAAGAATCGTGAAGAACTGATGAAATACTTCTCCGAACATAAAATTCAAACCCGTCCGATCTGGTATTTAAACCATTTACAGCAACCATATAAAAACGCACAGAGTTATCGAATTGAATATGCTTATAAATTGTATGACCGGACCCTAAATATTCCCTGCTCGGTTAATATTACTCAGGCACAGCTGGATACAGTCATAAAGGTTTTAAAGAATGGTTCAAAAAAATGAAACTGCCCTATTTATTAAATTCACCTTTGATAAAATAGTTGCCGTTGTTCTTCTCATAATAACTTCACCGATATTCCTGTGGGTAGCCATTCATCTTAAGATCATGGGTGAGGATGTATTTTATTTACAGAAGAGGGTGGGATATTTGGGGCAGGATTTTCTGACTTACAAATTTACAACAATGCCAAAAGGTTCTGAGAAGTTAGGATTAATCACGACCAAAAATGATGAGCGTCCTTTCAAATTTGGCAAATTTATGCGGAAAACCAAAATCAATGAATTACCTCAGTTAATCAATGTCCTCAAGGGCGAGATGAGTTTTATTGGACCAAGGCCTCTGTTGCGTTCACAGATTTCTGAAGTGTTAAGTGATGCCGAGATAGTCGAGTATTATCTGATGCGTCCCGGAATAACCGGAGCCGGCTCATTATGTTATCATCATGAGGATGCACTTTTAGCTGAAGTTGACGATCCGCACCAATATTACCGAGAAGTTATCATTCCTAAGAAATTCGACTTAGAAAAGGAATATGCTGCCAACTGGAATTTAGTCCTGGATTTGAAGATTTTGCTCAAAACCTTCATTGTGTTAGTCATACCGACTTGTTGTCAGAAGGATTAAAATTAAGGATTAGGGAAAATCAGCAAATAGGACTACAGTCACTTGGAGAGAATATTGATAAAAAAGTCAATAAAGTCTTGCCAAGTTGGAATTTTGTATTTACATTTTATCCAGTTGAAATATTGAGGGTGTGAATTACTTCTATTTGCTACGTAAAATAAATTCTTAAATAAGTTTCCAGCCAAAAGTTTGAAGATTTGCAGGATGTTTAATCTGTAGATCAATCAATCTTGAACTAAAAAAATGAATGTCAATCTTTTGGGGTAAATATTGTATTTACAGTTATTAGTTATATTAATTATTACACTATCAAGTTCCTTATTGCTTACAAGAATAGCGAGGAGACTTGCCATAAAATGCCAGATCGGTGATACTCCAGGTCCCCGTAAAGTTCACCAGCGCTTCATGCCGTATCTTGGTGGTGTGGCGATTGTATTATCCGTTATCATTGGTACCGCAGTGTCGGTTATTCTTGTTCCGATTATTGCCGGAAAGGTCCCCAGCCATTACTATATATTAGGAGTTGCCTGCACGTTTATTACGCTTGTCGGATTGTACGATGATATTAAAGGTCTTAAATTTTCAACTAAATTTTATTGTCAGATTGCTGCCGCGATCCTGGTTGTCATAGGCGGTTTTCAATTTGATACGATTTACCTGCCCGTATTTGGTAGTATTCATTTGGGCGCATTATCATTTATTTTCACGCTCTTATGGATAGTATTTATCACAAATGCGATGAATTTGCTCGACGGATTGGATGGTCTGGCTTCGGGTGTAGCAATGATTATATTTGCTATGTTTGCAATTATTGCGCTCCAATCCGGTCGGACCCTGGTGGCTCTTTTAAACATAATTCTCATTCTCGCCAATTTGGGTTTTTTAAGATATAACTTTTATCCTGCATCTATTTTTATGGGTGATGCCGGATCACTTTTTCTGGGCTTTTCTATTTCTGTTATTTCGCTGGAAGTCGGTCGGATTGGTGACTCAAGCAGTCTGAATTTGATAATCCCATTGACCGTACTTGCTGTTCCGGCGCTCGATACTATGATCTCATTTTTCCGGCGAGCCGGCAAAAGGATGCACCCGTTTATGGCGGACAAGGAACATATTCACCATCGATTAATGACCATAGGGTTCTCTCATAAAAATGCCGTTAAAGTTATCTATTTTTTCAGTATAGTTGCCGGGTTCCTGGGATTCTCATTCTTATGGCTGAATGTCGAAGGGATACTCACAATATTATTCGTTGGTAGTATATTGTTAGCCATGGTAATTCGGCGCTTAGGCTACGTTGAAATCAAAAAAAATCTGATTGTTGTTGAAAACGGTGAAAGCAATGGCAACAGAAAGGTAAATGGGTTATTGAACGGAAATAGTAAGAAAGAAAATAAATTCATCCCCTTTGATACATCGGAATTTGTTCAAACCTTGTTGTTTATTTTCAGTGATATACTTTTTATTGTTCTCGCATTCGGTATTACCTATTATTGGCGTGTTGTGCCGTTTTTACCTTTTTATAGGTATTTTACATCCGTGGAATTGGTCTTATGGGCTTCGTGGACCGTTATTTACTGGATCGTTTTATTAGGGGCAAATGATTTATACAAGATTGAATGGGATACGTCCCGGATCGATGAAATTTTTACTGTAATAAAAATTATTTTATTTGGTACGCTTTTCATTTTCTTTTTGACCTTCGAAATTCACTTTCCAATCATTATAGCGAGAAGGATATTGGTTGTTTACGGTTTCTTATTGGTGACGGGAAT